>JBGOZX010000108.1:0-15054 GCA_041480425.1 Bacteroidia bacterium | reverse complement strand
CCAAACGATAATTTTTGCGGTATAGCTCCTGACGGTTCGCTTTTAACTGGTCAGGTAAATCGAACTCCCCTTTCCGAACTTGATCCGAATATTAAAGGTTTTGAGGATAATAAGTATAATGTATATTCTTTGATTTTGGGAGGAGAAATTAATATTATTCAGGGGCTGACATTAAATTCAAGTTACTCAATCTTAGCTGACGCGTCAAGGCCCGAATTTATGACTCCAGCTTATAATCTGTATAATTTCTGGCAGGAAGATCAATTAATAATGACAAGAGCTGAGAACAATTTAAGCCGAGACAATAGTTCCAGTTTTCGTACAACTTTAAAGAATGTATTAACGTACGATAGGAAAATTCATGATCATAATATCAATTTACTTGCAGGTTATACTGAGGATGAATATAGAAGTGATTATACAAGAGCCCAGGGTGATGCCTTGTATAATAATGATATGAGGTCCCTTGCACAAAGTAAAGTATCAACCCGAAATGTTACCAGTGATATACAAGAATGGGGCTTACGGTCGTTTTTTGCCAGGGTCAGTTATAATTATGCTGATAAATATCTGATAGATTTAAGTGAACGATTTGATGGCTCTTCGCGTTTTCCAAAAAGGAATAAGTATGCATCGTTCCCCTCTATAGCTATAGCCTGGAGAATTGATAATGAAAGATTTTGGGTTCCGATTTCCAAAGTAGTGAGCAATTTCAAAATAAGAGCATCATACGGGCTAACTGGGAATCAGAATATAAGTAACTATGAGTATATCGATCAACTTATAGTTGGTAATGCTTATGAATTTAATGATAAATCTGTAACTACTGTTGGATATACCACTTTAACATCCAAAGATCTTACATGGGAAAAAACCACCCAGTTAAATTTTGGAATTGATGCTGGATTATTCAATAACAAACTCACATTTACTTTTGACATATATAATAAAGAAACAAAAGGTATATTGTTAAGGCTTCCGATAGCTGCAGTGGTCGGGTTAACGGCAAGTCGAAGCAATGCAGGGATTGTGTCCAATAAAGGTTTCGAATTTGAAACTACCTGGAAGGATAATTTCAAAAGTTTTACTTATGATTTGTCGCTTAATCTATCATATAATAAGGATATATTAACCGATTTTGGAGGACTACCCAGGCAAACAACGGCTTATCAAGGCCAGAGTTACAGAGAAGTAGGGTATCCAGTATTTTCATGCCGAGGTATGGTTGCAGACGGGTTCTATCAGACTCAGCAAGAAATAGATAATGGCCTTCCAGTAGCTGCAAAAAGCACGCCACTTGTACCCGGAGATTGTAAATTTAAAGACGTTAATAATGACGGAAAGATCAACAATGATGATATGGTTTTCTTAGGGAGTGCGGTGCCTTTATGGAATTATGGATTTAATTTCAAGGGCGAATATAAAAATTTCTTTTTGTCAATGTTTTGGCAAGGATCAGCCAAATTCACTAGATTCCTTACCCATCCTTTCTGTACACCAATGGCTTGGTCTGATCACGTTATGCTGAAAGTAGAAGCAGAAAATTATTGGACACCTGATAATCCAAATGCTGAATGGCCGGTACCTCATAATTCGGCAGAACAAAATATATATCCTTCCACCAGGATCGCTAAAGATGCGTCATTTATACGATTAAGAAACATAACATTAGGATATTCATTACCTAAAAGAATCACTCAATCCCTTAAAATGAGTGAATTTAGAATTTTCGTAAATGCCAGAAACCCTATTATTATCTCTAAATTCGCTAATAAATATGGAATGGAGCCAGAAGGTGGTACTGAATGGGAATATAGAAGTACATATTATTTTCAAACAAAATCCTATAATGTTGGCATTAATTTAACTTTTTAAAGATTTTATAATGAAAAGAACTATTTTATATATTTTGATGATTCCTATGTTTTTCTCAGCTTGTAATAAAGACTTGCTGGAAAAATATCCGGAAACGGTTTTAAATCCTCAGATTTTTTGGAAAAATCGACAAGATGTACTTGCTGCGGCAAATGGACTATATCAGTATTTACCATCCTGGTCATCAATGATGTTGATGGATGAATGGACCGACCATGCAGTAAATTCAAGTCCTACACAAAATGGGAAACTTCAAGGTTTACAGGAGGCATATGACACATGGGGATTTAGCGTTCAAAACCAGTGGGCAAATTACTACAAGGGTATAACAGCAACCAATTATTTTTTGGAAAACTCATCTAATGTAGTAAATGTGGATGCAACTTTCATGTTACGTACTAAAGCAGAAGCAAGATTTATACGCGCATTCATTTACATGCAACTGGTAATGGATTTTGGCGATGTTCCCTTAATAACTAAGGTCTTAACAGCAGAGGAAGGCAGAAATGTCACAAGGGCTCCTGCTAATGATGTCTGGGATTTTATAGAATCTGAACTTTCAGAAATCTCTGATAATCTCAATATTAAGTACACTGGTTCCGATATTGGCAGAATTACTAGAGGAGCAGCCCTTGCCTTAAAAACAAAAAGTATGTTATACGCCGGAAGATATGGTAAAGCCTATACAGCAGCTAAAACTTTAATTGATATGAATGTATACTCTTTATATCCTGATTTTTATAATTTGTTTGGGTATACTGCAGAAAATAATTCGGAGATCATCTTAGATGTTCAATATGCCAAGGATATTAAAGCATACAACATTTTCTTCCAGTATGCACCTATCGAAATGAGTAAAAATTTTACTTGTACTCACAATATTTCGTCAGACCTTGTGAATGCATTTCAGATGAAGACTACAGGATTATCAATCAACGAACCTGGATCAGAATGGAATCTGATGAATCCCTATAAAGACCGGGATCCACGATTGAATGCTACAATTTTAATTCCCTATTTTTCTGAAACTACCGAAGCTTTTATTATGTGGAACAGCGGTAATAAACTAAGACCCCAACCAGGTTCGGGTACAGTTGATGAGATTGGAGTTGGCATATACAGAAATCTTACAGGATTTTTCCTTAAAAAATATATTAATCAAGAAGATATTACTTTGCCAACAAACTGTGGAGTAAACTTCATTCTAATTAGGTATGCTGATGTTTTATTGATGGCCGCTGAAGCTTTAATTGAATCAAATCAAAATCTTCCTGAAGCTAAGGGTTATATTGATCAGGTACGGGCTAGGGCAGGATTACCACCTCTGGGTGCATCTATTACAAATCAGGATGATTTACGCCAGGCTGTTCGGCAAGAAAGAAATGTCGAACTAGCCTGCGAGGGTTGGCGATTTTATGACATATGCAGATGGAAAATTGCAGAAACAATTGTTAAGGGTAACGTATTAGGAATGTCATACGTTAATGCATCTGGAATTGTTGTAACGATTGATACAAAGGTTGTAAGAGCCTTTAACACCAAGGATTACTTGTTTCCCATACCTTATAATGAAAGAGTTTTGAATCCAAACCTTACCCAAAATCCTGGATATTAATGGAAAGCCTAATACTTCAAAACATTTAAGAATATGAAAAAAATATTATATATATTAACAGTTGCGATAGTGGTTTTCTTCACAAGCTGTGAAAAAGCTACTGAATTCAGTAATAATGCTCCGCGAATTGAACTTCTTACGCCAACGCTAACGGGTGTAATAGGAAACACAGTTACAATACAGGCAAAACTTGAGGACGACTTTGTACTGAAATATGCAAAAATTACCTGTCCATCGTTATCACTTAATCAAATGGTTAATATTACTGTCAAAGGCTTGCCTACAAAAGTTGCTACTGATGTAATTAAATCAAGTGCTGATTTTTCCTATACTTTTACGATTCCTACCGTTGCTGTTCACGGAACCGATTATGAAATAACACTCCAGGTAAAAAATGTAACTGGTCAAAGCTCTTTTGCATCCATTACTTTACATGTAGATTAGTTGTTTTGAAATAAAACCCTATTAAGATAAAGCTTAATAGGGTTTTTAATCTTATTTCAGCAGAATTTAATGCAGATGTCATTAAATATTACTGATATTTATAGTTATCCTTTGTTGTGATATAAAATACCATGAATTCAATTCGTGTCAGTTGAATTCAATGATGTAAACTTGATTATAAAAATATGAAAATGAAATGTCCTCTTTTTGGAGTAATCTTGGGAATACTTATTCTCTTTTCGATAAACACTTATTCACAAGAAGTTGTATCTGATGCTTATCCATTCCAGCGGATATCATTTACCAACGTTAAGATCGAAGACCAGTTCTGGGCACCACGAATTGAAACCAACCGGAAAGTAACAATTCCTTATTCTTTTAAAATATGTGAAGAAACGGGACGTATTGATAATTTTGCAATTGCAGCAGGAGTAAAGGAAGGAAAATTTGTCGGAATAGAGTATGATGATTCTGATGTTTTTAAGATTATTGAAGGTGCGTGCTATTCATTACAACTGCATTATGATCCTAACTTGGATGCTTATCTTGATAGCATAATTGGCCTTATTGCAGGGGCACAGGAGGAAGATGGATATCTTTATACTTGCCGGACAATTGACCCGCAAAATGCAAATGGGAATTGGAGCCGAAGTGTTGGCAATCAGCGCTGGAGTAATGAAGGGGCAAGTAATGAACTTTATAATATAGGTCACTTGTACGAAGCTGGTGTTGCCCACTATCTGGCAACAAAAAAGAAAACTTTACTGAATGTAGCGATTAAAAATGCTGATCTTGTCTGTAACATCTTCGGTCCGGGGAAGATACGTCTGGTTCCGGGACATCAAGTAATCGAAATGGGGTTGGTACGCTTATACAAGGTAACCGGTGATAAGAAGTACCTTGACATGGCTAAATTCTTTCTGGATGAACGAGGAAATGCCAAAGGACACAAACTGCTTGGTGAAAATCTTCAGGATGACATACCAATTTTAAGTCAGACAAAAGCTGTTGGACATGCTGTCCGGGCTGGCTATCTCTATTGTGGAATTGCAGACGTCGCTGCTCTGACAAATGACAAAGCCTATATCCAAACCATTGACCGCATATGGTCGAATGTTGTCGGAGCAAAATTATATCTTACAGGAGGCGTTGGTTCGACACGCCGAGGCGAAGCGTTTGGTGAAAACTATGAACTCCCAAATGAATCTGCCTATAACGAAACTTGTGCTGCCATAGCCAATGCTATGTGGAATTACCGTATGTTCTTACTGCATGGGCAGTCAAAATACATTGATGTTCTTGAGCGGATACTATATAATGGATTTCTTTCTGGTGTATCACTGGAAGGAGATAAATTCTTTTATCCAAATCCGCTTGAATGCAAGGGTAGTTACCAAAGGAAACCGTGGTTCTCGACTGCTTGCTGTCCTTCGAATGATGCAAGATTCTTTCCATCTATTCCGGGATACATATATGCAATGAAAGAGAGTGATCTATATGTGAATTTGTTTATTGGCAGCTCCGTTTCTTTCAGGATAAAAGAAATTGAAGCTAATTTAAAACAGGAAACAAATTACCCCTGGGATGGAAAAATAAAACTGACGTTTTATTCCCCAAAAGAAATGAATTTTAAATTATGTGTCAGAATCCCGGGATGGACAATGAATCAGGCCGTCCCTTCTGACCTATATACTTTTTCGGACAATAAAAGCATTACACATGTTTCAATAAAAGTGAATAATAAAAAGGTTAAATACAACACAATTGAAGGGTATGCGATAATTGAAAGGGTTTGGAGGAATAGCGATGAGGTTGTAATTGATATACCAATGGAAGTAAGACGAGTTGCCGCAAACGAAAAGGTTGAGGCTGACCGAGGATATGAAGCTTATCAGCGGGGACCTATCGTTTATTGCCTTGAAGGTATCGACAATAACGGAAATGCATTGAATGCAGTTATTACTGACAAAAACAAGATTAGCTATTCCTTTATGCCAGAGCTATTAAAAGGAGTTGGTGTACTTCAATTTGTGGGACAACAAGTTTGGAAAAATGAAAATACGCAAACCGAAGAAGTAAAGAATACAAAACTGATCGCCATTCCATATTATGCCTGGGCTCATCGGGGAGAAGGATCGATGGCCGTTTGGTTACCGGTTGAAAAAACTATACTGAAGAAATAACAGTTTGAGATTCATTCTATGCTATTCTGTCAAAGATCATTTTTACTTCTATTTAAATATTTTTTATGAAAAAAGTTTATTTGTTCATTTTTTTGGACCTGATCCTAGTGTCCTGTGAGAACGACTATAATAATGTTAGGGTTGATTGTGTTAACCGGCCTTCAACAAGCAATATTAATGCTAATTATGTTGGTAATCGGATACCTTTACAACCCTTGTCATTCATAAAGCTTCCTGTTGGTGCTATTAAACCGGGTGGTTGGATTCTAAAATACCTTGAACTTCAACGCGATGGACTTACTGGAAACCTGGGTGAAATAAGTGGATGGCTTGATAAAAAAAACAATGCATGGCTTACAAAAGATACGGTGGGTGATGTTTACTCGCAGAATCTACCATACTGGCTCAAAGGATATGCAAATATAGGATACATGTTAGGAGATAGAAATATAATAGCTGAATCTGAAATCTGGCTAAATGCAGTCTTAATGAATCAAAAAACCAACGGATATTTAGGACCAGTCGTTCTTGACAAGGATGGACATTATGATGTCTGGACCAATATGCCTATGTTAAATTGTTTTCAATCATATTATGAGTTTACAAATGATCAGCGGATTATTAAATCCTTGAGTGAATATTTTAAATGGGAACTAAGCATTCCTGATGAAAATTTTTTAAAAAATTATTGGGAGAATAGTCGGGGTGGAGATAACCTTGCTAGTGTTTACTGGCTTTATAATATTACTGGAGAGTCATGGCTTCTTCAACTTGCTGAAAAGATACATCGTAATACAGCCGATTGGCATCAGGATTCCTCCCTACCTAACTGGCATAATGTTAACATTGCCCAATGCTTCCGTGAACCGGCAACATGGTGGATGCAAAGTCATGATTCGGCAGACATGCTTGCAGCCTATAATAATTTTTGGCTAATACGACGAGCTTTCGGACAAGTTCCTGGTGGTATGTTTGGAGCTGATGAAAACGCAAGAATAGGGTATTTTGATCCTCGCCAGGGAGTAGAAACATGTGGGATAGTTGAGCAAATGGCATCAGATATGATGCTGCTAAGTCAGACAGGCGATCCATTCTGGGCAGATAATTGTGAAGAGGTAGCTTTCAATTCCTATCCTGCAGCAGTGATGCCTGATTTTAAATCGATACGCTATTTTACCTGCCCGAATATGGTGCTAAGTGATGATCAGAATCACAATCCCGGAATTCAGAACATAGGATCTTTTTTTGTAATGAATCCTTTCAGTTATCAGTGCTGCCAGCATAATCATGCACTTGGCTGGCCATATTATGCAGAGAATTTATGGATGGCAACACCTGACAATGGCTTAGCTGCAGTAATGTTCAATACCTGCGAAGTTACGGCAAAAGTATCTGACGGTACCCAGGTTATTCTGAAAGAAGAGACAAATTACCCGTTTGAGGAACAGATTCAAATAAAAATATCCACCCCAAAAGAGGTAAATTTCCCATTATATATTCGCATCCCAGGCTGGTGTAAAAATCCACGCATATCTATAAATGGTAAAACAATCAATAAAAAATTGGAATCTGGGAAATATGCCCGAATTGAAAACATTTGGAAAGATAATGATGGGATAATAATAGATATACCTATGGAATTGGGTGTGAATATCTGGCAGGTTAATCAGAAAAGCGTTAGTGTATATTACGGGCCGCTTACATTTTCGCTTAATATTGGAGAACAATATGCCAGAACAAGCAGCAAATCTACTGCTAACAGAAGTTCCAATTGGCAGGAGAATGCTGATGAGGAGAAATGGCCTTCCTGGCAGATACTACCTACAACACCATGGAATTATGGTTTGTTATTAGATGAGAATAACCTTAAAAAATCTTTAACTGTAGTTCGCAGCAAATGGCCAGATGACAATTTCCCTTTTACTATTGGTAGTGTTCCAATTCAAATCAAAGCCAGTGGTAAAAAAATACCTTCATGGAGTCTAGACAGGAATGGACTATGTTCTGTATTACCACCTTACCCTGTTAAGACTAGCGAACCGGCAGAAGCTATAACCCTAATTCCAATGGGAGCCGCGCGCTTACGAATTTCAGCATTTCCACATTTAAAATAGACCCTCAATCCAACTATGAATTAAAGCAAAAATTAAAAGCTAAATATTAATTAGATCTACTGAAGTAAATGAAATATAAAGAAGATTGGCCGATGGCTAGAAAACGGTTGGAAGCATTTTGGCAGGGTGAAATAGTTGACAGGTGCTGCGTGGGTATACTTTCACCCCGAAAGACATCAAAGTTGTCTAAATTTCCACACTTGACTCATGGACCATGGCTCAATGGACTCGATAAACTTGAAGGGAATCAGAAGGAAATCGAAAAATGGTGGACAGATCCTGAGCAAAATTATAGCAGAATGAAACTCTGGTTTGAGAATACGTACTTTGGAGGAGAAGCTGTACCTGCAACTTATATCAATTGGGGAGCTTCAGCAGGATGTGCATTTTGGGGGGCAATCCCTGATTTTAATACTAAATCAGTATGGTTTCATAAAACAATAAATGATTGGGAATCATGGAGTTGGAACTTTGACATTAAAACAAACAAATACTGGAATATTATTCTTGATATAATGACCTGCTTTATTGAGAATAATGAGGAAGCTTATTTTTTAGGCAATCCTGAAATTGGTAATGCTGCTGACAATCTCTCTTTAATAAGAGGAGGCAGTGATTTGGCCATAGATATTATTCTAAATCCCGAAGCTGTTAGAAAGGCAGTTGAGATCATGTCTGATTCATGGGTAGAAACCCACAAGCAATTATATAGTATTTGCAAAGAGAGTAACAAAGGTGGAGATGTTCTGCCATGGTTGAATTTATGGGCGCCTAGTAAACATGATCAGATAGCCAATGATTTTTCTACAATGATCTCGACCGAACAGTTTAAAGAGTTCTTTTTTCGGGAACTAATTAAAATGGGACAATGGCTTGATTATGCGACTTTTCATCTTGATGGGCCCCAGTGTATTTATAACCATACTGATGCTTTACTTGAACTGGATGAAATAAGTTGCATTCAGTTTACCCCGGGAGCAGGGAGCCCTCCTACTTCTAATCCTGCATATATCCCAATCTTCCAAAAAATTCAGGCATCCGGGAAGAACTTATACTTACTTGTTGATCCATGGGATATCGAGTTTATACTAAATAACCTGTCTTCAAAAGGACTATTTATAAATACCTATGCAGATTCACAGGACGAAGCTGATGAAATTATTAGCCTGGTTTCGAGCCTAACAAAAGAATAGTTACAAAAAACTGAGTATTTATGGAGAAATCATTGATCAGTGATCAGGAGAACAAACAAACAAACGTTCCGGTTGAAGAATTTGAACGGGAACCAGTTCCAGAATACGCAACCAAGGGATTAAAAAGTTATATTGGTATGTTTGCCGGTGAGCATATTGCAGGTACAGAACTAGTCATTGGCCCGCTCTTTGTTGTGCATGGTGTTACGGCCTTTGATCTTTTATTGGGTTTACTTGTTGGTAATATCCTAGCAGTACTTACATGGACCTTCGTGACCGCACCAATTGCGGTAAAACACCGTCTCACTCTTTATTTCCAGTTAGAAAAAATTGGTGGTAAGTCCCTTGTGAAGATTTATAACATTTCGAATGGAGTTCTTTGGTGCTGCCTTGCTGCTGCGATGATCTATGTATCTGCGACTGCCATTGCTGTACCACTCAATCTTAAGCTGCCAGCACTTAATGATTGGTTACCACCGGGCCCGGGATTGATAATCACGGTTTTTCTGACTGGTTTATTGTTTACCTATATTGCGGCACGCGGCTACGAAGCGCTTGCACATTTTGCAAACATCGCAGCACCTTGGATGGTCGTACTATTTGCGGTGTTTGGAATTTCAGCTCTTCCCGAGCTAGATATCCACTCACTTAAAGACTTCTGGACCGCGGCAAATCAATCAATATGGCCAGGGCATGTTGCCGAAGGCAGAATCCATTTCACCTTCTGGCATGTAATGTTCTTTTCGTGGTTTGGCAATATGGCATGGCACTGGGGAATGGGAGATCTCTCCATTTTCCGTTTTGCAAAGAAATATACTTATGGTTTTGCTTCTGCAGCTGGCATGTTTCTTGGTCATTATATGGCATGGATCTGTGCAGGGCTTCTCTATGCCGTACAGGTCCACCGCAATATTGCTGATACAGCAATTACTCCGGGATCCCTTGCACTGAATGTTGCCGGATGGGCCGGAATAATTTTAGTGTTTATAGCAGGCTGGACAACAGCGAATCCGATTCTTTATCGGGCTGGACTGGCGTTTCAATCGTTGCATTCAAAATGGCCCCGTTTTAAAGTGACTCTTGTTGCCGGTGTTATAGCCAGCGTTGTGGGTATTTTTCCCGGGCTAAGTTCAAAATTTCTAGATTTTGCAGCGCTATATGGTCTGTTACTCTGTCCAATGGGAGCTGTTATCTTTATGGATCACTATTTTATGCGAAGATCAGGAATGCTTGATTTTTATGCTGAACGTGCCGGTCTTTCAAGCTGGTGGCCTCCAATTGCCGCTTGGCTGCTTGCGCTCGTCGCATGTGTGGTACTGAATATTGGATTAGGCGTTCAGATATTCTTCCTTGGATTACCGGGTTGGATTATGGCAGGAATTTTTTATTTCATGATAAGCAAATCAGCACAAAACCGTTTACTCATAAAAAGTGTTAATTTATGAAACCAATACTTGTAACAATTTCTGTTCTGGCTCTTACCGCATGTCTTATATCATCTATTGTTTGTGCAAGTAATGGCATAACCGCGGAAACCAATAAAATTGTACTTCTTGCAGGAACGGTAGTCTGGTTTGTTGTTACACCATTCTGGATGAGACGAAAAAAGTCCTAATGATCATTTGTGGGACTAAAATAAACGGCAATGCAGTGATACAGAAATATTTAACCTGGTGAATATTGAGTTATTAAAAGGAGGTAATGAAAACAATCCATCAATTTATATTAATTAACTATAACAGGGTAGCTTTGATATAATGGGGGCTTACAAAGTTTTAAAATAAGAATAAATCATAATTCGCACTATTAATTAAGAATAAAATAGGATATGAAAAAAGCATTCGTTCTCATTATGGTTACTGCATTGTTTGCAAACATTGCAGGACAGGTTATGGTCACAAACGAGGTTTATAACCCCAATCCTAAACCACCAACTGACGGGCTGGTTGGTGCCAATTATACCCCTGCCTATGCCGTTAACCAGGTGCAATTCTGGCACGATTTTCGGTCGGAGGTAGTGGATAAAGAGTTAGCCGCAGGACAAAGGTATTTTGGAATAACAACTTTGCGTGTATACCTGCACAACATTAACTTCGACAAGGAAAAGACTGTCTTTATGAACAATCTGGAAAAGTTTCTGAAAATTTGTGATAAAAACGGGATTAAACCAGGCTTTACATTCTTTGATGATTGCCATCGGCACAGTGATATTTTCCTTGATACTCCGACCACTCCTGTAAAGGGCTGGCACAATGGCCGATGGGCGGCATCCCCACAGGATCGGGACCGTGATCCGGAGGATTTGCAAAGGTTCAAGTCATACATCCAGGAAGTGATTCGTGCTCACCGAACGGACAAACGGATTCTCTGGTGGGAGATATTCAATGAGCCGAGCTTATCTGCTGGAGTTCGAAGGGGATTGATATCCGGGAGTCAGGAATATAGTGACCGACTACGCAGGGCAGGTTACCAATGGGCAAAAGAAGTAAAACCAATTCAACCTGTACTAAACTGTTGGGACGACTCTGACGTCACAGATATCGTTGATGCTCATAACTATACATGGGATCAGCTTTCCCAACCATTAAGACCTCTAACCTGGGATTCGCAGGCAAACTTAAACATAAAGAAGGGAACGGTATTCACGGAAGCAGGCGCTCGCTGGTACGCACCAAGACCAAGCAATGGTGAGCCTTGCGAGGTGTTGGATTGGTTAGAACGTCGCCGAGCATCTGGCAAATCCACACCCGGTGTCTATTTGTGTTGGGAATTAATGGTGGGCAACTCCAACTGCCGTTGGTACTGGGGTACCCCTCCTGATTCACCCGAACCTACCATTCCCTGGTGCGGCCTTATGTGGCCGGATGCCACGCCAGTATCACTGGCAGAATCAGAAGCCAGCCTCCGATATACTACTGGTAAAGGGAGAGCTCTTTTCTTTGAGAACTTCCAATATAATCCTATACCTCAGAGATCCAACTGGAAAGAATTCGGTGTCACTGAAACAATTGGCAGCGGCGTATTGAGCGTAGCCTCGGGTACCAAAATGGTTGCAGGAGATCCAAAATGGAAAGATTACATCATTGAGGGTGTTGTAATGCTGAAGGACACTACAGGTAATGCGGGTTTGATTTTCCGGGTCAATAATCCAGGGCAAGGGAAAGATGAATTTATCGGGTACTATGTGGGTTTCAATATGAAGACGCTGTATTTAGGAAAAATAAAAAACAATAGACAGCAAATTCTGGCAAGTTATAATTTAAGACGTTTGGACTGCAAGGTAATTAATAGCGTTTGGAACCAGATCCGGGTGGAAGTAAATGGGAATCATCTTAAGGTGTGGTTCAATCGAATGCATCCTTCGTCTGATGAGGAGAACGGCTTGCGGATTGATTTTACTGACTTGGATACACCAGTTCTTTCCGGTAATATTGGCGTTCAAGCTCAGGGAACAAGTGCATGGTTCGACAATATCGTCGTAATGCCGATTCAACAGAATTAACATAAGTTCATTTATAACTCTGAGAAAGTATAGAACTATTCTTTAGATTGGTTATAACCTTGTTTTAATACAGTCGAATGATTTTTTCCGTTCGAATAAATCATTTGGCATTTCTTAAAACCATGGATAACTTATTTTTATGATAAAACAGCTCTCATTGATTAATCATGAAAAACTGTAAAAACAATAATGAAGTCAAAAATATCAAAACACTCATTGTTTTCACTTGTGGCATTTATATTCAATGTAAGAATAATGACAGTACGGCACTTTGCAGTTTTCTTAACAGTTATCCTGGCGATTTCCCAACTCTCCTGTAGGTCAAATAAACACACCCAACAGATCGATATGGCGACACTCGATAAGTGGTCTGCACCCTTTCGAGGCTGGCATTACTATGCTGAACCAATTATTCCATCGGATTTAAAGATTCCCGGACATGAGGATTTTCATAGCTTTGATGCGCCCCATGTTTATCAGATACCTACCCAGCCGGGAAAATGGTTCATGAGCTTTATCGGATTCAACGGACAGGGGTACAACAGTTTCGTATTCGAAAGTAATAATCTTATTAAATGGACAAACCCTCGTCTAGCGATGGGATTCGGCAAGGAGGGCGAATTCGATTTCGGTGGATGTGTACTTGGGGCGTATCTATTAGAGTCTTATAAGATCAAAGCTCCCCGTATGCTGAAGAAACGTGATGGAAAATTCTGGACGCTCTATGGTTGCTACGCCGTGCAGGGTAGCTATGAAATTGATCCCGGATATGAAGGAGTGGCCAGCAGCGAGGATGGTCTGGCTTGGAAACAGGCAAAAGACCAATACATCCTTTCGGTAAATGAACCTGAGGTAGGCGAATGGGAAAAGGCCTGCATTTATCAGCCTTGGCTTGTAGAATACAAAGGCATGTTTTACAATTTTTATAATGCTAAACATATGCCCGATTGGATTGAGCAGATGGGTCTGGCCACTTCCGAAAACCTTCTGGACTGGAGGCGGTATGAAGGTAATCCTATTGTACGCATCAGGCCAGGGGGTTATGACGAGAAATTCTGTTCAGATGGCAAAGTCTATCGAGATGGTGACCACTGGGTAATGTTCTACTTCGGTGTGAGCCAAGGGCACGCCCACATTATGGTCGCTTTTTCGCGCGACTTGTTACACTGGACGTCTCATCCTGAACCTCTGTACAAAGCCGGGGGCCATCCAGGTGGCCTCGATTTGATACATGCCCATAAGATATCATTGGTTTATAACCCAGGAAACGACACATTTTATCTCTATTATTGTGCAGTTGGAAACAAAGGACGCTGTATTGGGCTGATAACCAGTCGGAAGTTATAATTAGACCAAAAGTATCTGAAAGAAAATCAATATGTATCATTAATTTAATACTGCGATGGAAGAGAGAGTTTTCTATTTGAACTTTTCAGTATTTGATAAGGAATGAAATTCGTTTTTCAATTATTAGGATTATCAATAGATTAAAATCAAACAAACTCAAACCAGAATAGATGAAAAAATCTTTAAACTTATTCTGCTGATTATTTTTGTTTTATCATTAGAAATTTTAAATGCACAAACTCAGACATTTAAATTCAAAAACACAATAACTGTTGAAAAACCAGTAAGTCCATTATTGTATGGGAATTTCATTGAGCTCGGTTTTGGCAGGTGCGAAAACCTGTGGGCTGAAATGCTTTATAACCGTAGTTTTGAGCAAGGCACTGCAATTACCATAGATCATGTAAAATTTACTAAGGCGACAAAAGAACAGGAAGAATAGTGGCATTCGGGTTATGAGCAACAGCCATGGTACCTGGAAAGATCACTGGATGATACCTTATCTGTTTTTGCTAAAAACCGTAGCTTCTGGCCTGCTTGCCATTCAAATACTAATATAAGAATTACAAACAGATCCACTTCCGATGATGTATATTTTGCCCAGAATGGGATGTTTATACGCAAGAATATGGGTTATCATTTCTCCGGCTATTTTAACTGCGGGAGCGGTTTTGGGGCAGATAAATATGTTCAGGATCCAGTTGATATTATTATCGGCCTATATGTGGAAAAGGACCTAAAAAAGCCTGTTGTAGAAAGACAACTGAAAATAAGTATGAGT
>JBGOZX010000107.1:0-15055 GCA_041480425.1 Bacteroidia bacterium | reverse complement strand
TTAATGATAATGAGATATTTGTGGACTTTAGTCCTTAAAATTATTTATTAATTTATACCAAAATAACTATCATTAGCAAGTATTTTCTGGTTTTATTTTTGAAAGACGATACTCAAAAAATAGAATATTGAATATTGATTAACGATTTATGATTTTAGAGGTTAAAAACTTGTATAATAATGATTTTTGATATATAATGTTATTGATTTTTTTTCTTCGCAAATCTAAAATCTGCAATCCTTGTTCGATATTCTGGTAATTTCAAATAACTGGCAACTTGAGTTAATTAATAAGCAGAAGAAGTGATAAAAGGAGGCATGATCAGAAGCATTTTATTTTTAATTCCGGCCTGTTTTCTGGTATTTGGTTGTGCAAAAATAAGCTCTCCCTCCGGCGGACCAAGGGATAAGGAACCTCCGGTTATTACTAAAAGTGTTCCCCTGAACGGAACAAGAAACTTCAAAGGCAAAGGTATTGTCGTATCATTTAATGAATATGTAATTCTCGATAAAATAAATGAAAAATTCATGGTATCTCCTCCTATGAGAAAAAAACCATTGGTTTTTACCAGGGGAAAAGGTGTCCGTATTGAGTTTGATGATAAGCTCAGGGACAGTACAACATATACTTTCTATTTTCAGGACGCAATACGAGATCTTAACGAGGGTAATCCGATTAATAATTACCAGTTTGTTTTTGCAACAGGTCCTGTCATTGATTCACTTTCTGTAACGGGGAATGTATACAATGCTTATAATCTTGAAGTTCCGGAAAATACTCTGGTACTACTTTACAGTGAGATGGCCGATTCAGCTGTAGTTAAACATCTTCCCGATTATATAACACGGGTTGAAAAAAAAGGTGAATTCCGTATCGACAATGTCCGTCCGGGGAATTACCGGCTCTATGCATTAAAAGATGCGGATAACAGCAAAAACTATAATTTAAAAGATGAAGAATTTGCTTTCATGGCTGAACCTGTAAATATTGTTCCGACAAAAAACTTTCTTCCTGTGAAAAAAGACACAGTCGTTGTTAAAAAACCAGTAAATGGGAAAGTCACTGAAAAAGTTCCGGAAAAACCTCCTGTCAAAGGAGAATATCAACTTATTCTTTTTGCAGCAGAGAAGAAGGCCCATTATCTTACATCATCGAGCCGGAAACTTCCTTACCAGATGATCTATACTCTTTCTCTTCCTCCCGACAGCATGAAATTTGAGTTTTCTATTCCGGGAACCGGGAAGGATGCTTATTATATTGAAAATAGTAAAAACAACGATACATTCAGAATCTGGTTAACCGATAGTACCGTTTACTCGCAGCCACAGATTTCAACAATAGTAGAGTACCCTTTTACCGACTCTCTTGGAGTAACCGGACAAAAGAAGGATACAATCATCATGCGATATCTGGCACCACGGCCACCCAGAACAAAAGTTATCAGGCGCACCCCTTATATTGTAAACAATGGTATTATGTCTGGACTGATAAGACCTGACAGACAAATAGTTTTAACGGCACAGACTCCCTTCAGGCAGCCAGATACCTCACAATTAAAGCTTTACGAATTATTGAAAGATGAAAGAGTTAAATTGCCTTTCAGGTTAATAAAGGATAGTACAAACTCCTGCCGGTATTTTATGAATGCAAATCTCCGGCAGGGTAAAAGCTATCTTTTTATTGCAGATTCAGCTGCATTTGGCAATTTTTATGGGGAGTATTCCGATTCAACAGGAACAAAATTCTCTGTTATGACTCCGGAATCATTCGGCAAGTTGACAATAAATATTAAAAACTATGAAGGGGACCGGATAATTCAGTTACTCGACAACACCGAGAAACTGGTAAGAGAAGTTTATATGAAGAAAGATGGCAAGCTGGAATTTCCACTCCTTGAAAAAGGTTTTTACAGATTGAGGGCCATATTTGACCTTAATGGTAATGGAAAATGGACAACCGGTGATTTTGATACCCACCGACAGCCGGAACCAGTCTCTTATTATCCGACCGAGATTGAAATTAAAGTTAACTGGGAGATAACAGCACCGGATTGGGATCTTGGATTAGAGAATTATAAAGATTTTAAATTGTTGGAAACAAAAAAAACGAACAGATAAGTAAGATAAACCTGATTTTATTACGAAAATAATAAACTAATACATTTTTAAAAATGAAGGAAGTTGTAGCAGGTATAGACATCGGAGGAACAAACACAATATTCGGGCTGGTTGATAAAACCGGTAACGTAGTTGCCGAAAACAGTCTTAAAACGACTGATTATCCTGAGATAAAAGATTTTGTGGCATCACTGGTAAAGGCAGTTAATAAACTTATAGCCGGCATGAGTGATCTTAAACTTATTGGTATGGGCATCGGAGCACCCAATGCCAACTATCATAAGGGAACTATTGAGCTTGCTCCAAATCTGGCATGGAAGGGAATAGTCCCTCTTGCTGACCTCATAAAGGAAAAAATTGATATTCCCGTAGTAGTTACAAATGATGCAAATGCTGCTGCAATGGGTGAAATGATATTCGGGGGAGCAAAGAAAATGAAAGACTTCATTGTTCTGACGCTTGGTACTGGACTTGGCAGCGGGATCGTGATAAACGGACAAATGGTCTACGGGCACACAGGCTTTGCAGGGGAACTCGGTCATACTATCATTGTCCCGGGTGGCAGGGATTGCGGTTGCGGACGTTATGGTTGTTTCGAGACTTATGCATCAGCCTCTGGTCTCGTACGAACTGTCCTTTATCTGTTAAGTGAAATGAGAGAACCCAGTTCCCTCAGGGATATTTCTCCCTCTGAACTTACATCAAAAAGAATTGCCGAAGCAGCTGCAAAGAAAGATCCTGTTGCTCTTGAAGCTATGGATTATACAGCTGAACGACTGGCCTTTGGTATTATCAATGCGATAGGTTTTTCAAGTCCTGAAGCCGTCTTCCTGTTCGGAGGACTTGCACAGTCAGGTGATATTCTGTTTAAACCTGTAAGAAAATATGTGGAGATGGGAGTCCAGCCTATTTTTAAAGGGACTGTGAAGATCCTTCCTTCGGGTGTTCCTGAAAGCAATGCTGCTGTTCTGGGATCAGCTGCGCTTGTCTGGAATGAGCTAATTAAATAGCCGTTGTTAATTGATCGATTGGATATTTATTGTAAATTTGGTTCTTTAGGTTCCGAAGTAAAACGCAGTTTGTAAATGAAATTTATTGAGGTAAATAAACTGGAAACAGGATCTCCCTTTCCTGATCTTGAGGAAGTATCAGCCAAACTCGACCAACAACCCGGCAGACACAGAATTGAAACAATAAACTGGGAGGATTATCATTATAGACCTGAGGTGGCTTTTTCAATAGCATACAGCGATAATGAAATTTTCCTTAAATACTATGTGAAAGAAAATTTTTTCAAAGCTGAGAAAACAGAAACAAATCAGATGGTTTGTGAAGACTCTTGTGTGGAATTTTTTGTTTCTCCGGGGAATGATGGAATATATTATAACCTAGAGTTTAATGCTATAGGAACATGTTTGCTGGGGACTGGAACCGCCCGGGAAAACAATACCCGTGCAAAACCGGAAATTATTTCAAAAATCAGACGGTTAACATCTGCAGGAGAAAAGCCTGTTAAAGAAAAGGCAGGGGAGTTTGAATGGACTTTGACAGTTGCAATTCCACCAGGGGTCTTTTTTCATCATAAAGTAAAAAATCTCAGGGGAAAAACATTCAGGGCAAATTTTTACAAATGCGGTGATAAACTATCAGTCCCTCATTATGTTACCTGGAATCCGGTTGGAACTGAAAAGCCTGATTATCATCAGCCTGCTTATTTTGGTTTATTAAAATTTATTTAAAAATTTTATCCCCCAACCCTCCTGCTTTGCTTCGCTGACCTTGCTGCGCCGAAGCGGCTACGCAAAGGCGCAGAGCTTCGCAAAAGCGAAGAAGGGGGACTATAATTTGCAGACGATCAATAAGTCCCCTTTAAGGGATTCAGGGGCGTTAAAAGGATGAAATTAAAACCTTAATAATAAGTTTGATAAATTAAAAAGAATATTTTAAAAATATGACTAAAGGCAATGCAATTATAGGGCAGTCGGGAGGACCCACATCCGTCATTAATTCAAGCCTTGCAGGAGTTATTGATAAGGCGCTCTCTTCAAATCTGGCAACGGAGATTTACGGAATGAATTACGGGATTGAAGGATTCATGCAGGAATGGTTGTATGATCTTGGTAACCAGCCCCGTAAGATTATAAAAGGATTGCGTCGTACACCCTCATCAGCCCTGGGTTCATCCAGGCATAAGGTTCAGGATAAAGATCTGCCCCGCATTCTTGAGGTATTAAAGAAATACAATATCAGGTATTTCTTTCTTATAGGAGGCAATGATACAATGGACACCATTCACCGGGTTGAGGACTATTGCAGGAGTAAAAGGTATGAGCTCACCGGGATCGGAATACCAAAAACAGTTGATAATGATCTGTTCGGTACTGATCACACACCAGGTTTTGCTTCAGCAGCACGATCAAACATACTTAATGTCCTGCAGGCAGGTATACTTGCCCGTGACATGCAGAAAGTTGATAAGTTTGTTGTTTACCAGACTATTGGCAGGGATGCAGGCTGGCTTGCTGCTGCAACAGCATTGGCAAGAAAAAATGAAGAGGATGCACCACACCTGATCTATACTCCGGAATTTCATTTTGACAATGAAAAATTTCTGGAAGATGTGAATAATTGTATTAAAACAAATGGCTGGGTATCAATAGTTTGCGGTGAAGGACTTAAATATGCTGATGGTACTCCTGTTAGCTCTTCTGTGGCAAGAGATAAGTTCAACAATATCGAATTTGGAGCAATGGGAGGAACAAGTGTGGCTATCAACCTTCACCGGATGATAGCTGATGAATTTGGATACCGTGGTGAGTTTCAGATCACCGAGTCGCTGATAATGAGCGATTTTGTACGTGCATCAGATATCGATCTTGAGGAGGCTTATCAATGTGGTGCAGAAGCTGTTAATCTGGCAAAAAAAGGAGAAACCGGTGTAATGGTCAGCATTAACAGGGTTTCAAACAATCCTTATACTGTTGAATTTGGCAATGTCCCTTTAAAAGAGGTCGCTGTTTCTGCAAAACCAATGCCTCCTGAGTATTTCAATCCTGCAGGAAATCATGTTTCTTCTTCATTTATTGAATATATGAAACCACTTGCCGGAGCAATTCCGGAATTTATCAGACTTGGAAAAAAATTTACAAAAAGAAAATAAAAATTATGGCAGTAAAATTTAATAAAGTTGCATTATCGTTTAATGCACATCCCGATGATGCGGAAGCATGGAATGCCGGTGTCCTGAAGCTTTTAAAGAACAAAGGCTATAAAATAATTATTGCAACGATGACAGGAGGTGATCTGGGTGGCTGTAACATGAATATGGAAGAGACCGCCAGGGTCCGTTTTGAAGAGGCTAAAAAAGCAGCTGCAGTTCTTGACGCCGAATATTATACTCTTGGAGGAGTTGATGGTTTCCTGTTCGACACAAAGGAGCTCAGATTGAAAGCAATTTCTCTTATAAGAAAAGTCCGGGCAGGGGTCATCTTTACACATCTTCCGACGGATTATCACTCTGACCACAGGACTACTGCCAATATTGTCGAAACGGCAGCCATGGTATCTTCGCTGGGTACGGTACCAGTGAATGAAAAACCTCTTGATATCACACCACTTCTTTATCATACATCCCCTTTGACTTTGTCAGATCCTTTGGGATCACAGATTGTTCCACCTCACTTTTTTGTGAATGTAACTTCTGTAATTGAAACCAAGAAAAAGATGCTGGAATACCATATTTCCCAGATTGATCTGATGAAACACATGCATAAGATGAATGATTTCTTCGGATTTGTGCTTGAGGGGAACCGGAATTACGGAAAAATGGCCGGGGTTGAATATGCTGAAGTTTACTGGCAGCATCTGGGAGGAGGCTTTCAGAAAGAACCTCAGGTTCAGAATGATCTATCAGAATTTCTTATTAATAAAAAATTACCGCGATGAATTTAACAGAAGAAAAATACAGGAAATTTGCCCTTGTAAGGGAAATGATGGAAATACCTGAGATCATCAGATCATTTAATCCCGGTGCTTCTGAACGATTTCTGAAAACAATAAAATCACGAAAAGGCTTGTTCCTTACCGGAGAAGGAAGCAGCAGGCTCTTTCCTGCTAAAAGAGCTATCGCCTCATCTCTAAAAAAAGAATTTTTCCTGCCTGTTTTAACCGAAGGATGTACACAGGCACTTGAGTACAACCTGCAGGATTTTGTTGTATTTGCTGCTTCAAATTCAGGACAGACAAAGGAAGTGATACGTCTGGTGAATGCCCTGAAAAAGAAAAACCATAATGCAATTTTCGGACTGACAGCAAATAAGAATACAAAGCTTGAGGAATTCGCCAACGACACTCATGTCCTATCATGTGGCAAAGAAAATGCTATAGCGGCGACCAAGTCCGTTATTGAACAGGGCCTTTTCTACGATTCTCTTCTCCGGAATCTCCGCGGAGAAAAGATGGAAGGACTAAAAGCTGTTGCTGAACAGACAAAGCAGGTACTGACAACTAAAATCGATAAGAGTATAATTGAAAATATCTGCAAGGCTGATATTATTTATTTTGCAGGTCGTGACAATGGAGTTGCTGCTGAACTGGCACTCAAAACAAATGAAATTACCAGGAAAAAGTCAGCATTCCTTGAAGGAACGTTTGCACTTCATGGCATTGAGGAAGTAATGGATAAAAATGAAGTTCTGATATGGATCGATCCGTTTAATGTTGACCAGGATAAATTCCTGGAATGCCTGGTAAAAGGCGTCGGAATAAATGTCATTGCCGTTTCAACTGAAAATACAATGTTCCCTACAATTACAATTCCTGACGGAGGACAGTATGCTGAGTATGTTCAGCTTGCAGCCGGATGGAATATCCTTGTTGAAACCGGAATCTCCCTTGGGATTGACCTTGACCACCCGAAAAGAGCAAGGAAAGTCGGTAATGAATATGTTGCGGAATAAATTAACAGATAAAAATAAGTTGTTGAAATTCTTTGTGTTACTTCGTGAAGTACTTTGTGAACCTTTGTGGTAAAAAAATATTTAACCACCAAGTCACACTAAGGAATTCACTAAGGCACACAAAGTTTAGGGCTAATTAAGACTAGCGATAAAAACCAATTAGGTATATTTACATATAAAAAATTATATTCTTTAAAATATGGCTAATAAACAGGTTGTAGTAGGTATTGATATTGGAGGCACAAATACCGTATTTGGCTTTGTTGACCGCGAAGGCAGAATTCTTGGTGAAGACAGGATAAAGACCACACATTATGATGAAATTGAGGTTTACGTTGCCGCTCTGTATGAAAAAATAATGGTAACCAGGGAGAAGATTGAAAATGATATTGAAATAAATGGTTTTGGCATAGGAGCTCCGATGGGAAACATTAACAAAGGGACCATCGAACACGCTGCAGGGTTACCATGGAAAGGAATAATTCCACTTGCAGACATTTTCAAAAGACATACAAATCTTCCGGTAGTTGTCACAAACGATGCCAATGCTGCAGCAGTGGGGGAGATGATATACGGGGGAGCAAGAGGGATGAAAAACTTTGTTGTCATCACACTTGGAACAGGGCTTGGCAGTGGTTTTGTTGTTGACGGGAAGCTGGTATACGGCCATGATGGATTTGCAGGAGAATTAGGGCATACAGCAATTCGTCCCGGGCCCTCCAATCGTGAATGCGGATGCGGAAGAAAAGGATGTCTCGAAACTTATGTTTCAGCAACAGGTATTAAAAGAACTCTTTTAAAGATTATGGCTGACAGTACTCAACCAAGCGAATTAAGAAAATATAGTTTTGACGAGCTTGATGCCGAATTAATACATGAGGCTGCAAAACGGGGTGATTATATTGCCAAGAGGGCTTTTGAGCACACGGGAAGAATGCTCGGATTCAAACTTGCTGATGTAGTGGCGCATACAAATCCTGAAGCTATCTTCCTTTTTGGAGGTCTTGCTCTTGCAAAAGATTTGATTTTTGAACCGGCAAAAGAATACATGGAAGAAAATCTTCTTCATATTTACAAAGGAAAAGTAAAACTTCTACCCTCGGAGCTTAGCACTCAAAATGCTGCTGTTCTGGGAGCCAGTTCATTAATCTGGTCATTAAAAGAATTATGATCCTGAAATTAATACCAGCAGATATGGCAAACTTCACTGAAATACTCAACCATATTCTTGGAGTTGTCTTTATTATTATAGTTTTTTCTATTGCTTACGCTTATCTTAAGCCTCACCAGTTACATAAACGAAGACTTGTTTCAACTTTGCTTCTGAAAATCAGCTACTTGTTTTATTTGCTTGTGCTGCTTGTAGTTGTTTATCTTTCAGCCCTTGTAAAAGGTGGGCTGGAAAAGGTTTTTTTCGGGATTGAATTTTTCGCGTTTCTGATTGTTCTTTTCGTTCCGACAATTGGAATATTTGCGCGCAAACTCGGATATTTCAGTAAAAAAAGAGAGGGGTATAATTACTTTTTCACAGTTGTAAATCTTATGTCGATAGTTGCGATTCTTTTAATGTATCTTATTTAGAAAGAAAATTGATTTTTCCTGGTTTACACTAAAGTCGGAGAAATCGGGTGATAGATTAAAATGAATTTAATAATGCAGATAGTTAAATAAAATAAAGAACATCTATTTTCTTAAGTTTTTTATCATATCTTAACTTTGCCATAAATAATTAAAATCTGAATCTATGATTAAGGAACGTTTAATCGGATATATTGAACAGAGTATAAAGCAAAACTGGGATATTGAAGCTTTATCGAATTATACTGAAAAAGGATATTCTTACAAGGAAATTGCAAAAAGGATACTGAAACTGCATATCCTGTTTAAAGAAACAAGAATAAAAGAGGGCGACAAGATTGGCCTTATAGGCAGAAACTCAGCAAACTGGTGTGTTACATACCTTGCAGTTGTTTCCTATGGGGCTGTAATAGTTCCAATTTTACCGGATTTCAAGCCCGAAGACCTTACAAATATTGTAAACCATTCTGATTCCAGAATGCTTTTTGTTGATGACAAAATTTATGAGTCACTTGATATAACTAGGATGCCGGAAATATTCGGGGTTATTTCACTTGAAAATTTTGATATGATAACTTCGGGAGACCTTATGATAAAAGAGGTTTTTGAAGGTTTGGAGGAGAAGTTTTCAAAGGCTTATCCGGAACTTAAAAAAGAAGACATCAAATTTTCTGAAATTTCAAATGATAAACTTGCAGTTATAAGTTACACATCCGGAACAACAGGCTTTTCCAAAGGTGTAATGATTACTCACAATAGTCTTGCTGCCAATGTGAGGTTTGCACAGAATAATATGCCACTTAAACCTGGCGATCCTATAGTTTCGTTTCTGCCTCTCGCTCACACATATGGTTGTGCTTTCGAATTCCTTTTCCCGTTCACTATTGGCTGCCATATTACAATTCTGTCAAAAACACCGTCGCCACAGATTATTATTCAGGCTTTTAAAGAGATAAGGCCAAGCCTTATTCTTTCGGTACCACTTGTAATAGAAAAAATATTCAAGAAACAATTACTTCCTGTTATAAATAAACCGCATATGAAAGTCCTGCTGGCTATTCCTGGCATAAATAAAATACTTCATAAGAAGATCAAGGAAAAACTGGTTGAAACATTTGGTGGTCGGTTCCATGAGATTGTAGTTGGCGGTGCAGCCTTTAATACTGAGGCAGAAACTTTCTTTAAGAAAATCGGATTCAGATTTACTGTTGGTTACGGAATGACAGAATGTGGTCCGCTTATCAGTTATGCTTCATGGGATACGACCAAGCTTGGCGCTTCAGGAAGACCTGTTGACACACTTGAGGTAACAATTGATTCACCTGATCCTCAAAATCAGGTTGGAGAAATAATCCTGCGCGGAGAAAATGTCATGCTCGGTTACTATAAGAACGAGAAAGCCACTAAAGAAATTATTGACGAAAAGGGATGGATGCATACCGGCGACCTTGGAGTGATGGATAAAGACGGTAATATATTTATTAAAGGAAGGAGTAAAAGCATGATACTGGGGTCCTCAGGTAAGAATATACATCCCGAAGAAATAGAGTCAGTTATAAACAATCAGGATTATATAACTGAATCTCTTGTTGTTCCGGAAGACAATAAGCTGATCGGGCTAATATACCCCGATTATGAAATGATGAAAAGAGACAAGATCTCGGAGGATAAGCTTATCGCTATTCTTGATGAGACCAGGAAAGCAGTCAATGAAAGACTGCCTGATTTTATGGCAGTAAGCAAATTCAGGATTCACCCGGAGGAGTTCGCAAAAACACCGAAGAGAAGTATAAAGAGATTTCTGTATACAAAAGAATAACTCCCCTTAGGGAGAATAGGTTTACCCCCATCTTCCCTGCTTTGCTTCGCTGAAGCTTCGCGAAAGCAAAGCAGGGGGGATGGGGGGTAAAACCAAAGGTAAAAATCAGGTGTCAGTTTTATGGATCTGTATGCAATAATTGTAGCAGGAGGAAGTGGGGAAAGGATGGGGGCGGGCATCCCCAAACAATTTCTTGAGCTTGCCGGGAAACCTGTACTGATGCACACAATTGAGAGATTCAAAGCGTTTGACAAGTCTATCGAAATTATTACAGTTCTTCCGGGAAACCAGCTTAAATATTGGACTGAGCTTCAGAAAAAGCATTCTTTCTCAATCCCCCACACTATTGTAAAAGGAGGCCCTTCCAGGTTTTTCTCAGTAAGAAATGGATTGAAATTAGTCGGAGAAACAGGCCTTGTTGCAATACACGATGGTGTGAGACCACTGGTGAGTATTGCAACAATAAAAAGATGTTTTGAAGCAGCTGAGAAACATGGAAATGCAATTCCCGTAATCTCTCCGGCCGATTCATTAAGAATGGTAACAGATCAGGGAAGCATTCCTGTTAACAGGCAGCATAT
Organism: Bacteroidia bacterium; assembly: GCA_041480425.1. Classification (GTDB taxonomy): domain Bacteria; phylum Bacteroidota; class Bacteroidia; order Bacteroidales; family VadinHA17; genus LD21. The sequence continues at coordinate 4,002 of JBGOZX010000107.1, read as the reverse complement.
CAAACAGGTGCAAACACCACAGGTATTCAGTGCAATACTTATTAAAGAAGCATATCTTCAGGAATACAGCACCGATTTTACTGACGATGCAACCGTTCTTGAAAAAACAGGAGAAGAGATCCATCTTGTTGAAGGCAACAGGGAAAATATAAAAATCACAACTCCGGAAGATCTTCTGATTTCTGAAGCTCTTTTTCCGGCCATATTCTGACTTTAGTTGTAATTTGTATCTTGCAATTAATATTAATTATCATACCATGAAAGTCAGATCCATTTTAATCATAGCAGTAATACTTATTTCTTCAGGATGTGCTGAGCTTTATAACATCCTTCAGACATCAACAAATCTTCCACTGACTGAAGAAGAGGTGATTAACGGTCTTAAAGAGGCACTTACAACCGGTGCAAAAAATTCAGCTCAACGACTGGCAGCAGAAAACGGATACTATGGTGATGAGGCAATTAAAATTCTTCTTCCGGATGACGCGAGAATTATAGTTGACAACTTATCAAAAATACCCGGAGGTGACAAGCTTGTGGAAGATGTTGTTCTGAGGATAAACAGGGCGGCCGAGGATGCCGCCAAAGAGGTTGCTCCTATCTTTGTCAATGGAGTTAAGCAGATGACAATTAAAGATGCTTTCAATATACTTAATGGTGCTGATAATGCAGCTACCAGCTATCTGAGGAGCACAACATATAATGAACTGTATGCTTTATATAAACCGAAAATCCAGACTTCCACAGAAAAGAAAATAATTGGTAATATTTCTACCAAAGACTCCTGGGTTACACTTACAGGCAAGTGGAACACTTTTGCAAATTCGGTTGCTGGCAGGCTTGCCGGCTTTAAACAGGTGAATACTGATCTTGATGATTTCCTTACAAATAAGGCGCTTGATGGTATGTTTGCAAAGGTTGCTATTGAGGAGTTAAAGATCAGAAAAGAGGTTTCAGCAAGGGTAACCCCTGTACTTAAGCGGGTTTTCGGCAGCCTCGACAATAAGACTAATTAAATGAATTTCAGAACAAATGTTTGAACGAAGTATTATTACTCACGAAGGCCTTGAGGTAAGAATCTCTGATCATCCAAATGAAGGAATCCTGGATGTACTGAATCATGCGGTCCAGGGATCTGAAGGAGGATTAAGGTTCCAGTTGCAAAACATCGCTTCCAGGATCGCTGCGTATAATGATCAGATAAGATTTGTCTCTCTTTATAAAAAGAACCAGATAACCGGAACTGTTGGTTCCTGTTACCGTATTACCGGACAGGGTAAGCTCCGCTACCCATCATCATACCTCAGATACCTGGCATTTCAAACTACTTATCAGTCAGATATTGCATGGAAACCCAGAACCAAAGAGATTATCAAACCGGAAAAGGAAGATACCTTTAAACAAAAGACTCTTGAAATCTTCAGCAAACCTCATTTACTGGACCTACGGAATGTTAGTGAAGGCGACAAGCATATTATGTTTGCATTTGTGGAGAGTGTGAATGAAAGATCAAAGAACCTTGTCAGCCGGGCTGGCTATGAATATATCAGATCGTTCCTTACGGTAGCTTTCAGCCGGTTTTCTCCGAAACCAGATAAACGGGTTTCAAAAATCGACACTCAGGAAGAGAAAAAGAAAATGGAATCCCTTCTTCTGGATTATTACCTGGATTATTCATTTTTTAGTACGGACTATTCATTCTATGGTGACAGGTATTATGTTCTGAAAGAGGGGAATGAGATTATTGCCGGAGTAAGTGCCATTCCATCGGTTTACAAAGTACATGATGTTCCCGGAATATGGGGATGGGTAATGATGAAAGTTCTTCCCAGTACACCATATTACAGAAGGTTATTCCATCCGGGGGAATTCCGGCATATTGTATTTGATGCCATTTATTGCAAAAAGGGTCAGGAAGAACTCCTTGCAGATCTTTTTGAATCAGTATGTGCAGCTGAGGGTTATCATACCGGACTGACCTGGCTCGACGACCGGAGCCAGCTTTTTGACAAACTCAGATCAGGAGTAAAAATGGGTGCATTAAACCGAATGCTGAATGCCAGGCCAGGGTTGGTTTATACAAGGTTTATAAATCTGACAGATAAGGAGAAAGAATATTTTTATGATGCCCCGGCATACATATCAGGGTTTGACTTTTCATAAGGGCTATATTTACAATTATTGGCAGGGGTTAATTAAATATATTATTTTTGCCACTTAAAAAAGGGACGTTAGCTCAGTTGGTTCAGAGCGCTTGCTTGACAGGCAAGAGGTCACTGGTTCGATTCCAGTACGCCCCACAATTTTGCTGCATTAAAACAGATGTATGTGTTTGGTATTCAGCTGAGTACAAAAAAACCTATATTGGATTCACATCTGATGTAGAAAAAAGATTAACAAAATCTTATTAGCGGGTGTTCTGGCCTTTAAAAATACGTGAATTAGCAATTGTTTCAAGGCGCCCATCATAAATAAGCTTTCCACGGGTTAATCCGGTAATTGTTGCCTGGGCACGATTATCAGCACTAATCGTTATGAAAACATCATAGATACCTATATTTGTGACCAGGCTAAAACGGAGATTGTAACTTAAATGTTTAAAATCCTTGACAATATTCCAGTTATTTATACTTCCTTCTGCAGTAACTCCGCCTACTCCGTTGTATCCAAGGTTATTGTTAGATCCAGTCTGCAAAACAACATTCGATGAATCCACTTTTATAAAATTCAGAAGTGAGGTTACAGGTATCCTGTTTCCATACTGATTACTGAGAAAATCCGCCTCAAGCACAAAACTTTTTCTTTCCAGCAAATTGTCTAAAACCTGGTAATTTGCCACCAGCTCAGCTCTCCTTGCCTCTTTTTGTTCCTGTCTGGTTAATTTGATGTCCTGAGAATTACTATTAAAAGAAATCAAACATAATCCAATTGTCAGAAACAAAGTGCCCATATTAAGTGCTAACTTTTTCATAACATTCTAATTTATTGTTATCTGTTATTGACACAAATCTTATGCCATATCGAATGATTTAGATTTATTCTTTAAATCTTTAATATACTTTTAACATTATCTATTTAATTATTAACAAATGCTTAACTATCAAATTAATACATTTTTTAATTTATGTTTACATAATTGATGGTGGAAAATGATTGTCATCAGATAATTCTGGATTATCCAATAATTCTGTTAACCGGGGAATTGGGAATATAGATACAAAATATTGGTGTAGCAAGCATGCTGCGATGTTACCTTTAGTTGCATTTTTAAATTGTCTATAACCAGGTTATTTATTTTTCGATTGAAATTTTATGCCCTTTTTCTCTCAGCGCTTTTAATCCAATTTTCAAATCTTTTTGTTTTACAAGAAAATAATCTGTATCGTATGTTGATATTGTAAAAATTGAAATATTTTTCTCTTTAAGAATTTTCGATACGTTCGCTAAAGCAAACAGTTCACATAGTTCTCTTAAAACAGCTCAACTGGTTTTTGAAGATCAATTTCTTCAGATGTTTACTACTAATTTTTGAGTAAACAGGGTAAGGTCACCTGATCCCATCTGTACAATATAGACCCCCTGTATAAGATTTATCGGGATTTGAAAATCTTTGATATCCGGATTCATCTTATCCTGAAAAACAACCTTTCCTGATAAATTAATGATTCTGATAAAATCAGGTTTCAGTGTCGTTTCATCTATTCTAATATTGATTAATTCATGAGCGGGATTCGGATAGATCTTCACTGGTTGCTCTTCGTAACTTGTTGGATTTCGATGGTTATAGCCAAATATTCTAAATTCTGAAATGTAGTTCCAGCTATCTACTGAATTTGATTGTCCAATCAATTTCACATACTTGAATTCTTTCCCGGTTTTTGATGGAGGGAAATCAAATACCTGAAGATCACCAGAAAAAGCACAGGATGCTGATTTGGTCAATATAGGTTCCCATGTAACTTTATCATCTGATCCAAGAATATCAAAATATGATTCTCTCCT
>JBGOZX010000106.1:0-15365 GCA_041480425.1 Bacteroidia bacterium | reverse complement strand
GGATATCCTGAATTAGCAAATATTGCTGTTGTTTATAAACTTTGGGACTGAATTTAGGATGTCATTCAGGTCTTATTTATAAAAGATGGGAGTTCCAAATTATTACTCAATATTACAAATCTCCTCAAATGCCTCTTTTCAAGAGATTAAGAAATCATTTCGCCACTTTCAAAAAAGTATCATCCGGACTTCAATCTTGGCAACACTGAATCTGACGAAAGATTCAAGGATATTTTAAATGCTTATGAGGTTTTATCAGATTCTGAAAGAAGGAAAAAATTTGACCGATGGTTATCAGAAGCAAATAACTATTATTACAGTGATTCTCTTTATGAACCTAAATATAAAATAATTACCGATGTCATAAAAATCACAAACGAATTAAAAGCTGAGCTGTACAAACTCGCTCTGCGAAAAGAAAATGCCAATGTGAATGTTGTCTTTACAATATTAAATCATGTTCTTGATCCGAGTTTTTTTTATTCAGAAATAAATACAAAAGTTGCTAAGTCAAAAAATGAAATAATTTCGAACATCGTTTATTGTTATCAATTTTTGCCAGTTCACATTATCGAATTAATTCAAATTAAATTAGACCTCATTAACTATAAAAACGAAACAATTCAAACTTTCATAAAAAGAATTATTCGTAAGAAAAAAGTCATTGAGGGAATTGACATTTTTATTAAAAACACCCCAGATTGGATGGGCTTAATCTTAACTTTACTATTAGTTGGTATTATAGTCGCCATAATAGGGTGGATTTTGAATTTATTTCATTAATCTTAAACAAGGCCTAAAAAGCAGACTGACGAGCATCACAATTGCCAACATATGGTTATAAAGAATTTGCTTGACACTTAATTTGTGTGTAGATAATTCTTTGAACAAACAAGTCTTCTTTCTCTGGATTTGTCTCATAATCAACTTACAGGTTATATTCCATCGGAGATTAAATTGGATCATCTTCTATTATATGATTTATCACATAATAAACTTAAAGGAACTTTTTTTAAGAAATTACGTAAAAAGTATCAAGGTGATTGATTACTTGGTATTAATACTGCGAACCTTGAATTTCATAACTGTGAATAAATGCTGAAGAATGAGAAGATTGATCATATCAGTGCTAATATTGCTGTTGCTTGTTGTGGCATTGACAAATTGCTCCTCAAGCAGGAAAAGCCAGAGCGAGTTGAGAGGGCTCATGCTTCAGGAGGACTTACAGCTTAGAAGGAATAGAGCGTTCTATTCCAAGCACAATTTGAAGACAAAGAGAGAAGCCTACAGGAAATATAAGAAAAATAGTAGGCACTTATAAAAGGAAGAAACAGTGAAATCTTTCTGGTTACGATTCATGAGGCTGGAGAATCCTCTCACCAAAACTCTTGATCCATCCTGTACATAGTAACATTGATGAAGTGTGACCAGTATCATTGTAATTACAGGTTGTCCCAATATTCGCAATAATCTGACCCTCACTTGACTTTGGTATCAGGATAGTTTAATTTTACATGTACACCAACACAGATAACGTTGATGTTTATTAAATCCACCAGCCTCGAAAGGTTTTGGTATGAACTGAAAATCAGTTCAATTCTGAAAAAATATTCTTTGGAATATCTTTCCTAATATGGTTCAATAGGATAGTTATCTGTCAACCTGTTCAAGCTATTGATTCAATTCCTCATGTTAATAAAAATACCGTGTTTGTTTCGGGAAGTTTAAGTTTATATTATTTACTAAATTATGAAAGGCAGGTATTTAATATAGGGAAGAAAAGGGAGGGTTGTATCAATCTTGCGATTGGATTAGGAGGATGTTATGCTATTGATATTTCTCATGCTGGCGGAAGTGGGACCGCAACTACATTTATTATAAGTTCCAATTTTATCTCAGGTGGGAACAGACATCATTTTGAAACAGATATTGGATTAGTTTTTAATTCAAAAGAATTCTGGACAGGATTTCATTTTAAAACTGCACCTGACATAAGCCTTGGTTATAGATTTCAGCAAAAAGAAAATCCCATCGGAAATAATAATCCGCTTGTTTTCAGAGCCGGAATCGGTTATCCTCAGATAATTTATTTAAGCCTTGGTTTTGCGTTTTGACTACAAATAATTGGATCCTTTTGGAAAGATTAAGGACAAATGAATGTCAAATATAATTGACTTCAGTTTAAACATGGTGTAACGTTGATATAAAATCCAAAAGCATGGAAGCAGGAGCCGAATCATGGTTATTTGCTGTCTTTATCTGGGTAATAGTTTTAATGCTTATTATACCAGCAATAGGAGAGCTTTGGAAAAGAAGGAATAAGCCTGTAAATCCCAGGACAAAGAAATAGGACGATTACTTATTACTGATATAATAAAATCCATTTGGGGAGGAGGGAAAGAACATAAAGATGATACTCCGATGAAGCCTCAGGATGATGATGACTACATTTAACTCTTAAATTAAAATATTCTGTACACTTCAGAATACCGACACATTGCTGCGATTGCCAGCCCTCGGAAATCAGCTCCGGGGGCTTTCTTTGTTTAATAGATCAAAAAACCTTAAAAACTGGCAAATGTTTCCAATATGCTTCCAATTTTAAAAGAAAAAACCTGTATAATGTTAATATACAGGCTTTTAAAACTGAACTTTGTAGCGTAGGGAGGATCCGAATCCCAGACCCCCTGCTCACAAAGTAAGTGCGCTAAGGGGATTGCGTTATACTCCGTAAAAAAGTCGCAAAAGTTTAAATAAATGTTACGTGCTTCAATCAATAATCTTAAAAATGAAATTGACTTCAGTAATTAAATAAGATACTTATTAGGATACCTCTGAAATATATCTAAGTATATTTCTTTGTTTTATTGATATGTAGCCCAGTAGGTTCGATTCCCCATATCCACAGGACCCGGAAAAATATTCCGGGGTTTTTTATGTTAATAATCAGCCAGATACGGCATTTTACAGATTATTATTGATAAGATCATGAACTATTAAAATCACACATAAACGTACCCGAACACACAATATGTGCTATATCTGCACTACAATTACACTATAATTTAAAAAAGCAAACTTTATACCGGTCATCAGACCTGCTCAGATTTCTTATTACTGTCCTATCCTGCACAGATACTTATCTGTTCTTATTATTATTGAGTTTTTCAGGAAAGCCGGAGTAGCCCATATCCCTGAATCCATTTGATTCTGGGCAACGACCTCATATTTTTGGCCTGATTTAATAACAAGTATTTCTCCTTTGACCGAGAAAAACCAGATATTACCATTCACATATATCGGAGAAGCATTATAATTTGCCTTCAGATGTGTTGACCAGATTTCCTCTCCTGTCGATGCATTAATGCACATCATATTATTCTTTGCATCAACGGTGTAGATTAGGCCGTCTTTAATTACAGGCGACAGTAACTGCAGTTGTTCAGCTTTTTTCCTCCAAAGGATATTTGATTTCGTTATATCTCCTTTACCATCGGGATTGACTGCAAGTATCTCACAAAATTTACTTCCATTGTCTGCAACCATAAATCCTGTAAACCAGTATACTACACCTTTTTCTGTAAAAGGCATGGCTACTGTCGATTCAGCACCACGAACTACTCTCCATATCTCTTTGCCGATGGAGGGATCATAAGCTATACAGACAAAGGAACCGTTAGAAATAAGCATATCGCGCCCTTTTACGTTGACTATGATGGGGGTGGTATATGCTTTTTTCCCTATTGCCGGTTGAGGTTCATAAATTTCCTTCGGTCTGTCAGCCCTCCAGACAAGCTCTCCATTTGATTTATTAAGTGCAACGATATACTCGGCATCAGTTCCTTCAAAATGGAGTATAATGAGGTTTTTATAAATTACAGGAGATGATGCCGGTCCCATCATATAGTCACATTTAAAGTCGGTGCGTTTCCATACAATTAAACCGTTTGTGGTATTTATACAAGCTGTCCCCAGGCTTCCGTAATGTACATATACAAAGCTTTTTTCAATGCAGGGAGTCGGGGTGGCATAAGAATTTACTTCGTGTTTTTTGAAAACAGAATCAGGAGTAAAAACACTGATATCATAAATTATTTTCCCGGTCTGGAAATCGACACATACTGCATAAAGCTCTTTGCCATCATCTTTTGCCGTCGTTACCCATATCTGGTTATTGTAAACAACAGGTGACGACCACCCTTTATCATGGATTTCCGTTTTCCATTTCATATCAGAGTCACCCCATTTTAAAAGAGCTTTATCAGTCACAGCAATCCCATTCAGGTAGCTGCCCCGGAAGTGAGTCCAGTTTTTATCCTGCGAATTAACCGGTTCAGTACCAACCATAAATATCGCTAAAGTAAAACAATAAAGAAGTGATGGCATTTTAATCATATCAGATCATTTTAAAGTAATTTTGAATTATAGCTGTAAAATCCGGTTATATTAAGAACATATGTCCGGTTTAAAGTGAGCAGTCCATTCTGGATTAAAGTGAACATTGATTTTTTCATCAAAAACTAAGAACACCATATTCAAAAATCCACATTTATCCTGCAGGCCTTTAGTGGCTTTCATCAAATCCCATACCTGGTCAAGAATCTTTTTTTGACTCCATACTTTGTAACCATTTCCATGAAGCCATCCGCTGTTTGAATATTCTCCTTTGTGTGAGGTGAAATAACTGACTGCCCAAAATTATTCATTATTCAAATTTTGAAGGTATAACCAGCTAAAAAAGGTTATTTATATCCAAAGATATGAATTACCTGTTATTCTGCAGGGAAACATAATGAGATTTATCGTTTTTTCCCGATAGTATTAACTGTATCCTCGATAACATCATGAAGAATTGCAGCAGTAAGTAATATTGGGTCTTTCTCTCCTGCTTCGTTTGCTAATAGATTTGCTACCTGAATCGGATGATTTATATAAGGAGTTTTTCAATTTGCTGTGAACTAGCTGTGAAAATACTTAAATTACAAAACCCAATCTTGCTGATATACAACATAGAAGGGGTTTTGACTTGAGGTCGGTAGCGGAGTCGAACCGCTGTAACTGGTTTTGCAGACCAGCGCCTAGCCACTCGGCAAACCGACCAAATTTTTAATATTAAAAGAACTTCAAATCCTAATTCAAACTTTTTCCCGATGGCGGATTGCTCGTCCCGCTTTGCGGGATTCGCGAACTCCTTCACTTCGTTCATTCGGTTCGAACCTCCGTCCTCGACCACCGTAGCCTTGGCGCTGGCCGTCGGCGCTCCGTCGCTGAAGCTTTGGAGCGTAAGCGACAAGCGTTTGGCGGACGATGGAAGGTGGTAAACGGTTTTGTCCCGATCCATCGGGACTACCTAGCCACCCGGTTAACCGACCAAAAGTTTGGATTGCAAAAATAATAAAAATTGTAATAGTATCTACCTGATAGGTATACCCTGCCCCATAATTTCTTAACTAATTCCCTGTCCCATTCTTTTAAACAATAATAGAAGGAGAGTTATATTATTTATAATCTGTAATTTGTCTTGTACATTTGTTTGTAATTCCCTACATAAACACAATCACATGGAATAGTGCACCGGATTCCCTATAACGCATTTATGGATTTTTTTTATCTTTAATTGTTCTTTATATTGCATTTTCTTTTTCAACTTTGTGTTCGTATAATTAATTCAAAATTTTAAATCCGGCAATAATTGTAAAGATGAATAAACTGGCTCTCTTCATTGTTCTTTCTTTCTTAATTTCATGTGACACACATCGTGAAACCAAGATTCCCTGCTATGCCTGGCTTGGGGGGCCTGGTAAAGCTACAGACAGTGAATTGAAGGCGCAGTTCACAGACTTAAAGATAAAAGGAATTGATGGATTGATGTACTCAGCCGGCCAGGATCCTTTGATTTATCACCATATTGGTAAAATTGCCAAAAATACAGGCATGAAGTTCTATGCATGGATACCTACTCTTACCCAAAACAACAATCCTTTAATGAAACCGGAATGGTATGCTATAAATGGCCTGGGTGAATCAGCCTATGATAAACCTGTATATGCCAATCATTACCATTTTGTATGCCCAAACCGCGAAGAGGTTTGTCAATATCTGGAAGTAATGTATGGCCGGATTGCCGATATTCCCGAGGTTGACGGAATACATTTGGATTTTATCAGATTTCCGGATGTAATTCTCGCCCGGGGTTTATGGAAAAAATACGGGCTGGTTATGGATAAGGAATATCCGAAATATGATTATTGTTATTGCGACAAGTGTGTTTCTGATTTTAAAGCAAAAACCGGTATTGATATTAAGGCGGTTGAGGATCCTTCACAGGTTGAGGAATGGAAACAATTCCGCTATGACCTGATTACAAATCTGGTGAATCGTCTGGCAATAGTGGCTCATTCAAAAAATAAGGAGATCAATGCTGCTGTTTTTCCGGGTCCAAATTCAGTTGCAAAAAAAATAGTCCGGCAGGAGTGGGATAAATGGGAGGGTATCGACGCTTTTTTCCCGATGAATTACAACGATTTTTATCTTGAGGGAACAAAATGGATCGGTGCAATGTGCAAGGAATCCGTTACCGCTCTTGATAATAAAAAACCTGTTTTCAGCGGTTTATTCATCTGCCCTGATCCAGAAAAAAAGGCCAGTGAACAGGATCCGGAGAATCATGGCCTCCTGCCAGGCGAATTGGAAGCAGCCATCAGGGAGTCTATGGAAAATGGAGCAACTGGTATCTGCCTTTTCACACCCGACAGAATGACACATGAAGATTGGGTGATATTTAAAAAAGCTATACATACAAACTATACAAAAAAGAATAGCCAATAAAATTTCAGGCTTTGCATATGATTTAATATCCAGAAAAAGATCGTGAGTAAATGAACTAACTTTTCACCTGGTTAATACAACACTAACTGATCCTATCTTGCCTCCTATCGGAGGATTCATCTTCGATACCTTTATAGTAGCCTTTTTAATCCCCTCCATCTCAGAATATAATGCATCAAGAATGCGCCCCGCAATATGCTCAAGCAGATGCGACTTTTTTCCCATCGCCATTTTGACAATTTCATAGGCCCTCTGATAATTGAGAGCATCTTTTAAATTGTCACTTTCTGAAGGGATTTCCATGTCAGTCTCAATTGTCAGATCAACCAGAAATCTGTTCCCAACTATCTGCTCTTCTTTGAAATGTCCATGAAAAGCATAAAACTCCATATTTTCAATCAGAATAAAACCCATATGATTTTTATTTTTTAATATGTTAACATCTTTATGACAGGGCTAAAGCCCTTCGCTGCGGGTTGTCCCTAAACCCCGGCTTTAAAGCCGGGGTTATTGAAAACAGACACTTATGGACTTTAGTCCTTAAAAATAAATGATTTATAAAAATAGTCGGTGAAATATTTGGTTTATATTATAAACTACTTTATATTTGCAATATATTTATATTTATAATTACTTAACTGTAAAATTAAACATTATTATGGAAAACGAGGAAAAAATGATGACAGGCGAAGAAAGCCTGAGAATCATATCACAGATGATAAACAAAACAAAAGTCAACATCCGTCAGGGTATCTTCCATCTCCTATTCTGGGGATGGCTGATATTAATTTGCAGCCTCTCAGAGTACTTCCTTTTTAAATTTACCGGTATAGTAAAGCCGTGGTATGTCTGGTTCCTTGTGATCCCGGGAGCATTTGTATCGCTGATCTATGGATTTGTAACCGGCCGCAAAGCAAAGGTTCATACCTATGCTGATATGTTATATATGTGGACCTGGATAGGATTTCTATTTGCGATGATTGCACTGTTTATTATCATGTCAAGGAATATGGAAACGATTCCTCCCTTTATTCTGTTACTGGCCGGCCTTCCTACCTTTATTTCGGGATTCATCATCAAATTCAAAGCACTTATAATCGGGGGCATCACTTTCTGGATCTTAGCCCTTGTTGCACATTTTGCCGGTCCTTCTGTTGGTCCCCTGGCCGTACCCGTCGCGATGCTTACAGGATATCTTATTCCGGGTTATATGTTAAAAAACAAAGTTGATCATGACACGATTTAAGGAACTTGATCCAATATTGCACTCCAAGCTGAGACTGGCTGTAATATCTCTGCTTGCAAGTTCCGAAGTTGCAGAGTTCACTTATATCAGGGAGCAGACGGGTTCAACTGCAGGAAACCTCAGCATCCAGATAACCAAATTAAAGGAGGCCGGATATATTGAGGTCACAAAAAAGTTCAGGAATAATTATCCCCAAACCCTGTGCCGTATTACCCCTTTCGGTAAACAAAAGTTTACTGATTACGTTAAAGTACTTAAAGACTACCTGAATCCTGAAATAACGGATTAATAAAGTATTTATGCCTGATAAGAGGTCTTCTCAAAAGTACTTCGTGAACCTTTGTGAAATCCTTCGTGATTCTTTGTGGTTAAGGGATTTGGATTTAAACACAAAGTAACACTAAGTGCGCACAAAGTATCATAAAGGAAAAAATAGATAGTTTTTCGAGGGTGGGTCTCAAATTCATTCTATTTTTGTAATCTTAAAATAATTCAGGATGAACGAAGAGAACATCAGGGAAAAAGAAGAATCAAAACCCTCAATAAGTTTTATTGAACAGTTTATTACTGATGATATAAAAGAGGGAAAAAACAGTGGAAGAATTCACACCAGATTTCCTCCGGAGCCAAACGGATACCTTCATATAGGTCATGCAAAAGCTATCTGCCTCGATTTTGGTATGGCACAGAAGTACGGTGGCAAATGCAATCTTCGCTTCGATGATACCAATCCTGTTAAAGAAGAGGTTGAATACATTGATTCAATAAAAGAAGATATCCACTGGCTGGGTTTCGACTGGGAAGAGAGGGAGTATTATGCATCAGATTATTTCGTTAAACTCTACCACTTTGCCGTTGATCTGATAAAACGGGGGCTTGCCTATGTCGATGATCAACCGGCCGATATCATTTCAGCTCAGAAGGGCACCCCTTCCCAACCTGGAACTGAAAGCCATTTCCGGAAGAGAGCTGTTTCAGAAAACCTTGACCTGTTTGAAAGAATGAACAAGGGTGAGTTTGATGAAGGAAGCAGGGTCCTAAGGGCAAAAATCGATATGACCTCGCCAAATATGCATATGCGCGATCCGATCATTTACAGGATTATAAAAGCTGCCCATCACCGTACAGGAGAATCCTGGAAAGTTTACCCGATGTACGATTTCGCACATGGCCAGAGCGATTATTTTGAAGGTATAACCCATTCTCTATGCACACTCGAATTTGAGGTGCATCGCCCATTATATGACTGGTTTATCGATCAGCTTATGACAGATGATTTCCGTCCACGCCAGATCGAATTCAACAGACTCAATCTTACATATACGATGATGAGCAAGCGAAAGCTGCTCGAACTGGTGCAGGAAGGAAAAGTATCAGGATGGGACGATCCCAGGATGCCTACACTTTGCGGTCTGCGCCGCAGAGGTTATACTCCTGAATCGATCAGAAGGTTTATTGATCTGATAGGATATACCAAGGTTGAAGCAATAAATGACGTCTCCCTTCTTGAACATGCTGTGCGCGAAGATCTTAACATCAGAGCTCCAAGAGTTTTCGGTGTCCTTGATCCATTGAAAGTGATAATAACCAATTATCCGGAAGGCAAAGTAGAAGAGGTTAAGCTTGTTAATAATCCTGAAGACGAAAGCATGGGAAAAAGAGAAATCCCATTCAGCCGTGAGGTTTATATCGAGCGGGATGATTTTATGGAGAATCCTCCTGACAGGTTTTTTCGTCTTGCCCCCGGAATGGAAGTCCGTCTTAAAGGCGCATATATAATTAAATGTGTGAGCTGTAAGAAAAACGACAAGACCGGGAACATCGAAGAAGTTTATTGTACTTATGATCCCGATACCAGAAGTGGCGAACATGCATCTGAAAAAAAGGTAAAAGGTACTCTTCACTGGGTTTCAGCAAAACATGCCATTGATGCAGAAGTGAGATTGTACGACAGGTTATTTGATCATGAAGATCCTGCAGGACAGAAAGATGATGATTACCGTAAATTTCTCAATCCCGGATCTCTTAAAATACTTAAGGGATGCAAGCTTGAACCGTCGCTCCGATCTGTAAAACCGCTTGACATGTTCCAGTTCCAGCGAATAGGCTATTTCTGTGTTGACTTTGATTCAACAGAATCCAATCCTGTTTTTAACCGTACTGTTCCTCTGAAGGATACCTGGTCGAAGATAAATAAATAACAACGGCTACAGACATCAGGCAACAGTTGTCAGGGTGTTGATGCCTGATAACGTTAATCTTTTTGAATGATGAACAAGGATTAACGATTTAAGATCTGAGAAGTTTAGTAAAATTAGCCCTGAGTCCTGAGTCTTGTGCCCTGTACCCTGAGTCTTACGCTCTGTTCCCATGCATTCTGGCATAGATTTTGCCCTTATCAGAATTGAAACCTGTCTTTCTTTATGTAGAATTAAACAAAAGATGTATGAAAACTTTAATCAGATCTTTATACGCTACTCTGACCTTCTTTGCTGTTTTCAGTCTTTCTTCATGTGATAATAAGATAACTGATAATATCGGTAACGGGAAGGCAGAATTTTCTCTCAGTCTACCTGATGAGATCACTAAGTCTCTTTCGGGCTCATCTCCGGATAGTGGAATAATTTCTTACCACATTCTGGTTTCCGTCGAAGATATGGAAGGTAGATCTGTTCTTACAGATTCCCTGATCCCGATTTACGCATTCGGCCCGGGTTTTATAAGTGAGAATGTAGAATTTGAAACCGGGGAATTCAAGCTGACCAGATTTATGGTAATAAATCCTTCAGGTGCAGTTGTATATGCTGCTCCTCTTGAAGGTTCTCCTCTTGCATATCTGGTAAATAATCCGCTTCCTATTAATTTTAGTATTCTTCCTGATCAGGTTACCAGAATTTTCCCGGAAGTACTTTTAGTAGGTGACCAGTCACCTGGCCGGTTCGGTTACGCCAGCTTTGGAATGCAGATCATTAAGCCGCTAAGCTTCTGGACTGTTTGTATTCTTGATAATCCGATGATCATGGCTCCTATACAGTTTACAACGGCAAAACTGACCGTATTTGCAAATAATGGCTGGCATTATACTTTTAAACTGGAGGCTGCTTTGAATCATTTAATAATAAGGGGAGGGTCCGATCTTTATTATTTCCTTCTTGAGAAAGAGGGTTATATGCCTCAGAAAATGCAATTCTCAGCAAGAGAATTGATGGGAACTTCCAAAGAAAATCCCCTTGTCCTTAAAATTCCATGGGACAGTAATCAATGGAAAACCCTTGTTCTTCAGCCTGGACCGGAAGATGGTAAGGACGCGATGATTTCCAATCTCGACCCCGATAAAAACTTTGGCGACCATAAATATTTTGAAGCTACTTTCCTGTCTGAGCCGATACTTACGGTAATGCGTTCAAACCGGAGCCTCATCTGGTTTAATCCGGGTCAGCTTCCAAAATCAGCAATTATTAAAAAAGTCACTTTGCAGCTATCATATGATCTCCCGATACCTTTTGACAGCATATACCCTGTCAATACTGGTCCTTCAACCGGAGTTGTATGGTATGGTGGTGTGCTGCAGCAGATTGTCGAACCATGGGAAGAGGCAAAGGTTACCTGGAATACTCAACCCAAAACCATTGAAGCGAACCAGGTTTATATTCCGCCATTTATAAGAAATGCCAACTTTATCGATGTGGATGTGACCAGACTCTTTGTCCCTGTTCAGGAGATTGCCGCTCCAAACTACGGGATGTTTTTTAAGCTTTATCCGTCTGAAAAATTTCCAGGCTTCAGGTTTGCATCAAGTGACTATGCAGTTGCAACCATGAGGCCAAAACTGACCATATATTATACGATTGGGAAATAAATTCCCATTCAGTAAAAGGTATTAAGGCGCTCAGGAGAAATCCTTATGCGCCTTTTTCTGTTATATGATTACCATTATAAATGAAAATTAGCCGCATAAGATTTTTCAGATGATTTTTTTTATATTTGCAACCTCCAAATTGCTCCGTGGTGTAATTGGCAACACGTCTGACTCTGGATCAGAAAAGTTCAGGTTCGAGCCCTGACGGAGCAACAAAAACAGTCGCACAAGCGGCTTTTTTGTTGCGACGGAAGGGTGAGAAGTTTATCCCGCCGAAGCTGGCGAAGGCGGGAAGCCCTGCCTGCCCTCGCGAAGTGAAACGAATCGGGGACGGAGCAATGCAACAAAACATACCAAGCCTTGATACACAACAATGTCGAGGCTTTTTTATTTGTTATTACTGAAACTATACTGAAACATTTCCAGGGCTTAAGTTATTAATGTGATATATCCCAAGTTCCCATGGAGGGTGAAATGTGGGATTTTTGGATTGAAATTAGCTATAAGACATTTTTATCTACGTTGTACTTCTATAATTTAAATGAATAATTAATTGATACATAAGATGTTTATTATAATAGCTTCCTAATAAGCTTCATATATACGATAAATTCAACTTTCACTATTTTATCTAATCTTTGACTTTCAGACATTAAACTTATATCAAATTTATACCATGTTTAAAAGAGATACAACTTTATTTTCTGAGCAAATTCTTCTTTAACGTCCACTATTTAGAATAGATTGACGGGGATTTTTAAAAGAGCCTTATCATTTTAGCTGATATCTGCATCAACCTCTCACTAAATGAGCCTTCAAAAATATTATTAAATCATCTAATAAAAACTATAAGATAATATACTATTATTTGTCGGCTTATTTACTAAGAACTAATGTATTTCATTAAAGACTTTATATCATCTGACCTGCAAATGCCTTTTAAACATTTTCAACCAAAGTCAATCTTGTGCGAGTCACTGCGAGTAGCAGACAATTTTCGGCATATGAAGTGGGGTTATTGAATGACCATTGAAATCAATTATTTTCTGATTAAATATTGCTTTATGCAAACCCACGAGTGCCGATTAAAATTGAATGCCGTCCGCCTGGTGGCGGATGAAACAGGGTCGCACTTATCAATAGTGAGGGTTGCGATTTATGTTGCATACCTTAGAACTATGTATTCTGCAATGCAACATAAAGAGAGCATACCCGAACACCTTTTAACCTGATTAGAAAAAATCCATATAATTACCAATTTTCGAGATGATGATTTTGTCAAAGCAACTCTTGACTTTCGTAAGAGGTATCACTATATTATTAAGATGTGAGGATTAAGCTTTTTCTATGAACACTACATAATAACCTACGAAAATATTCATATTTTTTTGTTTCTCAGGATAATACGCTGTATTTTTGAAATAATGCTGATAATATCAGTAGAATCTAGTCAGGAGGTAGTAAAACATGTCAATTGAGGTCATTTTTCAAGTCGTTGAAACCATAGCTGTCGTAATTGGTGTTGGTTTCGCCATACTGCAAATCAGACAATACACTCGCAACAGAAAACGAGAGGCTGCTATTGAGCTTCTACATTCATTTCAAACGCCTTCATTCGCTAAAGCTCTGAATCTGGTCTACAATCTGCCCGATAGTATGTCGAAAGAGCAGGTCGAAGAGAGATTGGGAGACGAGTTTCACTTGGTCTATGCTTTGATGACTACCTGGGAAAGTTTAGGGATTCTCGTGTACATGGGAGAGATTGATCTGGACATGATCGACGATTTCTTTAGCGGGCCGATCATGATCTCTTGGCGCAAACTGGAAGGGCATATTAAAGGGGAAAGATCTTTACTTGGTCGGGACACGATAGAGGAATGGTTTCAATGGCTGACGGAACGGCTTCTGGAAAGGGAATCGAAAGTACCACCGCTCCCTGCATATATTGCTCACAGGCATTGGGAACAAAATCAATCCTCGCTATAGCGCCTCTGCAACTTTACGAAAATGGGTTTGTGCAGTTTCCGTCGGCGCTAAAAATCCATCAACCAAAATCTTTTCAAACCTGATGTTCTGGACGTAATAAACCAAGGGGAAATGACCTGACAACTATAACCAATGAATCTTTGATTAATAGCCAAACCTTGAACTTCTCTTCTCATAAAGATAGGGATTGTCTGCCTTTACAAAAAGGAAACATAATGATATATCCGATACCAGGTTATCTTCAAATTCAAGCATTAAGCCACATTTCTCCTTTTCCCGCGGATCTCTGGAAAAAATAGGAAACCTCCCATTTTCAAATATTATAACCGGATTACCTATCCTACAATGTATTGTCTGCTTATAGCTTGATGATTTTACTTAATTTATAATAATGGCATTCCCGACACCCAATTCGAAGTAATTCACTCCAAAAGCTTCCTTAATCATTTTTATCTGTGTATCACCTGTACAATGTGTTGCTCCGCATTTCACCACTCCCAGAGCTTTCATTTCAGTTATTATTGTGTTCATCTCCTTTTCAGATTTTTCCAATAAATGAAATCCACCGAATACCATAAAAACATTCTTGTTAAATGTAGATTTTATCTCTTTCAGCATCTCGACAATCCCCGGATGCGAGCAGCCCGTCATTACTACAAGTCCCTGTTTTGTATTAAGAACCAGGGCATGCTCTGGTATCCGAAAGTCAAATTCACCTGAACTGTACAGGTTTTCGCATATTTTAGCCGGTTCATTAACGAGAATTGGCTCCAATCCCAAACCAATCATTTTCGTTTTAAAGGAATCTGAAAATGAATATGGAAAAATAACAGGTATATCTCTTTTCATTTTGACAAATGCAGGTATCCCGCCTGTATGATCCACATGTTCGTGTGAAATTACAAGCAAATCTATCCTGCCCGGATTAAGACCCATTTTCCTGAAATTAGATTCAAAGATATCAGGCTTTGTACCGGTATCAAAAAGAATCTCTTTGTCAAGTCCTTCAATAACAATTGAATAGCCCCAATCTGATTTTAGCCCCTCAGTCTTGATGTAATTGTCATATATTACCCTGATGGTAACGGGACTTTCAATACCGTTGCTTGCTGTTATTCCGGTCAATCCTGATGGATCCCGTAAAAATTTGAAGTTCTGACCCGACAGTTGTAATTGAAATAATATTATTACCAGTGTTGCTGAAAAAAGTCTTTTTGTTTTCATCATATAATAGTTCAATACAGCAAATCAAATTTATGCCAATTAATTTATTTTTCATAATTCTTTTATGGTTACTAGTTGTAACTAATTGCATCATATCCCATTATCAATAATCTGACCGTCACTTGACTTTGGTACGAGGATAGTTTAATTTTACATGTGTAAATACCGTTAACCTTAATGACTTATAATTCCAATATGATTGTATAGAGTAAATTATTAATC
>JBGOZX010000105.1:0-15555 GCA_041480425.1 Bacteroidia bacterium | reverse complement strand
GGTGTACCACAAAAAAACATAACGATTTTCGATGCCAGTCGTTTCATCTCCGATAATATTTTCAATAAATGCCACAAAGATTTCCCGGAAGTTATATTTGTTGATAATGAAGGCGGCAACGGACGTATAAAATCGACTTACGTTGACATGGCTATTCCGTATTCTGTTGATAACGGGAAACTGGCTAAAGGTCTGGCAACCTGCGCTGTTGAGGCAGATTATCTGATCAATATGGCTTTATTGAAAGGACATGTCGGACAAGGTGTCACTCTTTGTGGAAAGAACTTTTATGGTGCAACAAGTATCGACCGGAACTGGAGAAAAAACGCACATGACAATTTCAATCAGGATCGGCAGGGGAAAGATAAATATATGACCTTTACGGATTTCCTGGGGCATAAAGATTTAGGAGGAAAAACCCTTTTGTTTATGATTGACGGTTTTTATGCTGCCCGTTCTCAGGACGGGCCGCCTTTAATTAAAGACAAATGGAGAATGGCCCCTTTTAACAATCGCTGGTGCTCGAGCCTTTTTGCTTCACAGGACGGTGTAGCTCTGGATGCAGTAGGTATTGACTTTTTAAGATCAGAGTGGCCGGATCTTGCTGATATTGCCTATACCGAAAAATATTTAGTTGAAGCAGCTCTGGCAAACAATCCGCCTTCGCAAACCATTTACGATCCCGAACGGGATGGTAGCCGTTTAAACAGTTTAGGCGTAATGGAGCATTGGAACAATGCTGACGAAAAAAAATACAGCCGCAACCTGGGTAAAAACTATGGGATTGAATTGGTGTACCTGCCAATAAATTCCAAGTAAGAGAAAAGAAAGATTAATTGTAGGTCTTATCCTTTTATAACAATAACTTAATGCCCGCCCTCGGAATCAGCTTCCGGGGGTTTCTTTAAAGGTTAGTTGCATTCTATTTCATTACCAATCCTAAAAATATCTATTTGAACTCCATAGAGTAAAACGGATTGTGATAATAGTGAGAATTGCCAAAATCAAGAAAGACACTATTTTGAATAATATGTTAAGGAACCACCACCACGCATCTATTATTCTATTCTTTATATAGGTTCTGTCATGACAACACTTTCTTTCTCCATAATTTCCATGTAGAATTCTTTCATTCTTCCCATAGTAGTATTCTGAAGATAAAAATAAATGCTATAATTAAAAATCTGAATAAGTTAATGCATTATTTAAAGGAAGGTCATCCTCCTTAACAATATAACTTCTAGCCTTTGCCGGAAAATGTTTTTCAAGCATCTCAGCCAGTTTAAGATTAGTATACTGAGTAGGATTCTTATCGACTGATAAAAGAATTTGAATTGCAGTCGATCTGTGTAATTCATAAAATACTTTATTTTCCATGATTATTTATTAGTTGGTTTACCTTGTCTCCAATCTTTAAAACAATACCTCATATTTATTATTTTTGATTTTATTCTTTTCATAAGTCTTTTATTAATAAAGGAGGCGGTTGAGAGTTAATTGTAGTATGTAATACATTCCGGACCGGTTATGGCCGAAAGGTTTAGCCACCTCTTAAAAAGCTAATTTCGCACAAATAAACAATAGTTACAAATATCTTTAAAACAGGCAAATGTCTCCAATATGCTTCCAATTTTAAATAAAAAAGCCACTATACTTCTCCTGGCAGAAGGGGTTGGGCTTTGCCTGCCGTGTGCCTGCTTCGTAGCCGACTTGTGCCTCCGCTGAAGCTTCGGCGACACGCGGACGGCGCAGACGCAAGTTTTAACGAAGGCAGGGGGATGAGTTTACAGGATCTCAGTTAGTTTTACAGGGCGATGCTCTAAATGTGATTTTTTTGCTGCCAGAGCAATTGCAACCGACATTAAACCGTCATTACCTGAAACAGGAAGCTGTAAATTATTGATAACAGCATCACAAAAGATTTTCATTTCACTGGCATAAGCCTCAAGATACCTGTCCATGAAGAAATTCAGTGGTAAAGAGCTATGTACGCCATCACTCGCATAATAGCGGTGGTTCTCAGGATAATTATTATCAGCACATGCCATTCCCTTTGAACCAAAAATTTCTACACGCTGGTCGTAACCATAAACAGCTTTGCGGCTATTATCAATTACTCCTATTGCACCATTAGAAAAAGTGAGTGTAATGACTGCCGTATCAACATCACCTGCTTTGCCAATTGCCGGATCAACCAACACTGAGGCTTTCGTATATACTTCAGTCACTTCGCTTCCTGCAATATACCTGGCCATATCAAAATCGTGTATAGTCATGTCCATAAACATACCCCCGGACACTGCACTGTATTCTGCGGGAGGTGGAGCAGGATCGCGCGAAGTAATTTTGAGGATATGAGGGTCGCCAATTTTCCCATCGACAACTAACTGTTTAATTTTTAAGAAATCCGGATCAAAGCGACGATTAAATCCTACCATAAGTTTTACACCTGCAGTTGTAACTGCCTTAATAGCTCCTTTTATGACTTCAAGGGAGAGGTCTACCGGTTTTTCACAGAAAATATGTTTCCCGGCTTTTGCTGCATCCACAATATACCGGGCATGAGTATCGGTTGGAGAGCAAATAACAACAGCTTCAACTTCAGGATGATTAATGACATCCATATAATTACTGAAAACAGAAGATATTCCAAACATCTTTGCTACATCATTTGCACTGTTAACATTAACATCAGCAATTGCAACTACATCTGCCTGAGGAACGCTTTGAACTAATGTTGCAATATGTACCTTTCCTATTCGTCCGGTTCCGATTACTCCAAGTTTTAATTTTTTCATTTCTACAGTTTTTAATATTCAGTTTGATATTAATAAATTATAAGCCGAGCGATTTAATATATTCGCGATTATGTTGTGCACACAATTTTGGGTTTCCCATTCCCGGGAGAACATCCTGCTCGACAACAATCCATCCGGAATACTTTTGTGCTTGAAGTTCTTTAACGATAGCCGGAAAGTCAACAGATCCTTTCCCCAGTTCACAGAAAACGCCATTACCTACTGATTTGAAATAATCCCATTTTTCAATTCTGGATTTTGCGGCGATACCTGGATGGCAATCTTTAAAATGGATATGCAAGATACGTCCCGGGTGCTTTTTCAATGCATCTAATGGATCGCCTCCCCCGAACATATAATGGCCCATATCCAGGACAAGACCAACAAGAAAAGGATCGGTAAATGCCAGTAAATTATCAATTTCACCGGGAGTTTCTACGAATCCGGCGCAATGATGATGAAAGACAGTACGCAAGCCAGTCATGGCTTTCACTTCGCGGGCAACTAAATTTGTCCCTTCGGCAAAAATTTTCCATTCATCATCAGTGAGTCCCATTGATGGAGATACTCTTCCAGCATTAAGGGTACGCTCTTTCACGCTGCCATTTTCATCAGCAAGCACAATAAATGCATCAGGATAACCTGCATCAGACATCAGTTTTGCAGTTCTTACCGCAACCTCAGCACCTGCAACATGCTTGGAGCGGTCTTTCAGAAAAACCGGAACAAATGCCCCTACCATGGAAAGAGAACGTTTGTCGAGCTCCTTTCTTAATTCTGAAGAAACAGTCGGCATAAAGCCCCAATCGCCAAGTTCAGTACCCTGATAACCGGATTCCCAAATTTCATTAAGAACCTGTTCAAAACCGGCAGCTTTACCATCCAGATCAAATTCGAGGACACCCCATGAACATGGGGCATTGGCTATTTTTATCATATTGAATAAGTTATTAAAATACGGTTATGTAAAAATGAATTAGAATTTTCTTGTCCATTGTTCATGCCAACGCTCAATTACCACTTTTGTCTGAGTGTAAAACTCTACCGCATGAAGTGATTGTCCATGCAGGTCTCCGAAGAAACTTTCTTTCCAGCCACTGAACGGGAAAAATGCCATAGGAGCTGCAATACCAATATTTATACCGATATTTCCAGCCATAGTATCGTGCCTGAATTTTCTGGCTGCAGCTCCGCTACAGGTAAATATACAGGCAGAATTACCATAGTGACTCTGATTGATCAAATTTATTGCCTCTTCGAGCGAATCTACATTGATGATGCATAAAACAGGTCCGAAAATTTCTGTTTTATAGATTTCACTTTCACTATCCACATTGTCGAAAACGGTAGGGCCAATAAAGTTTCCATCTTCGCATTCAGGAATATTTACATTCCGTCCGTCAAGCAATAATCTGGCACCACTATCTATACCTTTTTGTATCAATCTTTCAATACGTTCTTTGCTCTCTTTTGTAATGACAGGACCCATTTCAACTCCATGGGTCATACCGTTTCCGGTCTTTTTTGCTATAGCAGCACTGATAATTTTTCCGGTAAAGTTTTCAGTGGCTTTTCCTACAGTTATAACAATAGAGGCAGCAAGACACCGTTGTCCGGCACACCCAAAAGCACTGTCAGCAATAATTCTGACAGTAGTTTCTTCATCTGCATCGGGCATAACAACAACCGGATTTTTTGCTCCACCCTGAGCCTGAATCCGTTTCCCCTGAGCGACGCCGGTCTGATAAATATATTTTGCTACGGGGGAGGAACCTACAAAACTAATTGCAGGGATAAATGGATGTTCGAGAATAGCATCAACAGTTACTTTTCCTCCGTGAACCATATTCAACACACCTTTGGGTAAATCTAAATCCTCAAATAATTCAAAGATCCGCGTCATGGTCATTGGCACTTTCTCGGAAGGCTTTACAATATATGTGTTCCCGCATGCTATGGCATATGGCATAAACCAGAATGGGATCATAATAGGAAAGTTGAAGGGGGAGATACTTGCACCAACTCCCAATGGCTGACGGATATAAAACTCATCAACACCTGTCGCGATATCTTCGGAAAATTCGCTTTGTAAAAGTTTAGGTATTCCACAGGCCACTTCAATATTTTCGACTGCACGTACTATTTCGGCCTTTGATTCTGAAAAAGTTTTACCACACTCTTTTGTACAGATTTCAGCGATCTCATCAGTATTTCCTTCCAAAACCTGCTTCATCTTAAAGAGATATTGTATGCGTTGCGTGGCTGGCGTATTTCGCCATGGCGACCAGGCCTGATAAGCCTTTTCTGCTGCATCTGTGATATCGTCTTTCGATCCTGCAGGAACCTTGGCAAGAAGTTGGCCATTAGCCGGATTTTTAACCTCCAGGACCATGGAGCCCTTGCTCTCAGCCCATTGACCATTAATATAGTTTTTTAGAATTCGTGGCATATTTTTATGCTATTAATTTTTTTTTGACACATACTACAAAAAATATCGTTGCTTCTTCTTGCTTTCAACATAGCTTTGATAAGCCTTTTTAACAGTATCTATTGCAGCGACTTCAGCGATAGCTACTTCCCACCATGCGTAGCCGGGAACACCTTTATACAGATCAGTTTCAATAGTAATAACTGTTGTTGTATTATGATCTTTGGCTTCAGCTAAAGCTTTCTTAAGAGAACTTATATCATTGGCTTCTATGACATATGCTCCAAGGCTCCGTGCATTCTGTGCAAAATCGACAGGAAGGATATCACCTGTTAATTGTCCTGTTTCCTTGTCCCGGTAACGGTATTTAGTCCCAAAACGCTGAGATCCGATGGATTGCGATAAAGCGCCGATACTGCCGAATCCATTGTTATTCAATAGAATGATATTAAATTTGATCCCTTCCTGAATAGCTGTTACAATTTCATTATTCATCATCAGGTAATTTCCATCGCCTACCATAACATATATTTCACGGTCAGGGCACGCCATTTTTGCACCAATTCCTGCCGCACATTCATATCCCATGGTTGAATATCCATATTCAAGATGGAAACCTTTAGTATCGAGTGTCCGCCAGAGTTTATGCAGATCACCAGGCAAACTGCCAGCGGCGCAAAGCACTACATCCCGGGGCCCTGCAAATTCGTTAACCGCACCAACAACTTCAGCCTGTGAAACCGGAAGTGAGCCACTGACTTTAAAGAATTCGCTGACCTGCATATCCCAGGTTTTATTCATTTCGGCAGTGAGTGCACGGTATTCTTCAGGCACCCTGTAATCAGTTAATAATTCAGATAGTTCTTCAAGACACACTCTGGCATCTGCGGTGAGCGGTAATGCACAATGTTTGTAAGCATCGAATTCGGCAATGTTGATATTAATGAATTTAACAGCAGGATTTTGAAAGGCGGTTTTTGACGCGGTTGTAAAATCGCTGTAACGGGTACCTATTCCAATGACCAGATCGGCTTCCCCGGTGATTTCATTAGCACCCGGCGTACCGGTAGCTCCGACTGCTCCCAGGTTAGACGGATGGTTATATGGCAGAGCGCCTTTACCGGCAAAAGTTTCGGAAACCGGAATTCCTGTTCGTTCAACCAGTTTCTTTAATATTCCGGTGGCTTCACTGTAGATTACACCACCCCCGGAAATGATCACCGGTTTTTTTGAAGCTTTGATCAGCAATGCAGCTTCCTTTAAAAGGGTGCTATCTGGTCTTGGCCGGGCGATTTTCCATACCCTTTTACGGAATAACTCTTCCGGGAAGTCAAACGCTTCTGCCTGTACATCCTGAGGTATTGCCAGAGTAACTGCACCTGTATCGGATGGAGAAGTCAGAACCCTCATCACCTCGGGCAAGGAAGTTATCAATTGCTCAGGTCTGTTGATCCTGTCCCAGTATTTAGATACTGGTTTGAAACAGTCATTTACCGAAATATCCTGGGAAGAAGATAATTCCAGCTGTTGTAAAACCGGTGCTACATTGCGGCGTGCAAAAATATCTCCTGGGATGAGCAGTACAGGCAAACGGTTAATTGTTGCACAAGCTGCACCGGTGATCATATTGGTTGCACCGGGACCGATAGATGATATACAGGCAAAAGTCCCCAGCCGGTTTTTCATTTTGGCATATGCGATAGCGATATGCACGGAGGACTGTTCGTTTCTGGTCATAAAGTAACGGAAGTCAGGGTTTTCCATCAAACCCTCACCCACACCAGCTACAATACCATGGCCGAATATTCCTAAACAACCTGCAAAAAAAGGATTTTCAACGCCATCACGTTCAACATACTGGTTCTTTAAAAACCTGACTACAGCCTGTCCAACAGTTAATCGATTAGTTTGCATAAAGATAAACTCCTTATTAATATTTAATTACCATTCATTTCAATAGTTACAATAGGAATTCTGGGATCCATTCCTTTCCAGGTTCCATAAATCCATTCATGGTCCGGATCATCAGTAGAAGCGAGACTTTGGTCACTGCCTGCAAGAAAATTGAGATAATACACATTGTATCCATGGCAGGCGACTACAGGGTGGTATCCTTCAGGAACAAGAACCACATCGTTGTGGTGTGCTTCTGCTATTTCATCAACGCTACGATCATCAGTATAAACTTTTTGAATCGCAAATCCCTGAGGTTTATCGATCTTGTAAAAATAAATCTCCTCGAGGCTGGCTTCTATTAATGCTCCTGTAACAGGATCGGTTTTTCTTGTATCATGTTTGTGCGCCGGAAAGGAGCTCCAATTCCCGGAGGGAGTATAAACTTCAACGCATACTAACCGGTTGACCGGATATCCCGGAGGCAATATCCGGTTAATCTGACGACTGGCATTATCTCCTCCCCGGTATTCAATTCCCATATCAACAACATCGGAAGGTGTTATAAAATGAGCCGGGAATGATTGTTCTGCGATGCACCACCCACAAGCGATGTCAAGGAAACTGCCCACAGGGGTGATTTCAAATCTAGTATGTTGCGGAAGGTATAATCCATGAGGCAGACCACTGAAAACATCTTTTCTTCCGTTCGATGTTTTCCATGTTCCCGCTGAGGTTTCTGCCGAAAAATTCCCCCCAAGTAATGCAAACAGATATTCGTTACCCCCGGTTTCTCCAACCCATTTTTGCCCTGGTTTCATTGTTCTGGCCATGAAATTCAGGTGATTCCAACCTGCCTCAGCAGAAGTGATGGTTTGGTATATTTCTTTATCCAAAGATGATTTTGCCAGTAACGGACAATTTTTATCTCTGTTCATTAATCAGTATTTAAGGCAACATCATATCCTGGATCTTTGCGACCAGATTAGAGGTCGCCTGGCAAAATTGGCTTAACGTCCTTACTGTCGCCCCGAATCCATCGAACTCTTCCACTGTCATCCCCTTTTCATCGTATGCACGTCGAAAATCCACAAATTTCTTCTCAAGTTCAGCAATAATATTCGGATCCACCGGTTTATCCATTCGGTTCTCCACTGTCACGTCCGATGCATTAAACCTTTTCTGCCAATGACAGGGTGGAGAGATCACGACATTACCGCCTATGAATTCTGACCAGTGCCGATGATGCCTGAACGCAGCACTTAATAACCGCAACCGGTATCCTCGTGCACTGTAGATCTGGTAGGCTTTCTTCATTACAGCCACACCCGCCCAGTCAAGAACCTCAGGGTTTGCGATGATGTTTTCCTTTTCTGCCACCGCCTTCAGCCAGTCATCGAGCCTCCCCACCATGAGAGAACAGACAGGCCCCATTGTGCTTATATCATTTCCTTCCTTTTCGCGCCGTACTAATCCACGCTCCACGGCTTCTGCTACAGCAATGGCCTGGGGGACAGTAAAGCTTACTGTCGCATTAATGCTTATACCGCGATATGTTGCCTCTTCGATTGCTTCTACTCCCGCTTTTGTAACTGGTATCTTAACAATGATGTTCGGGGCAAGTTCGCTGAAATGAACGGCCTGCAGGACGATCCTTTTTGCATCCCGATAGAATCTCGGATCTGTCTGTATTGATAGCCGTCCATTCTTGCCTTTTTCCCTATCAAATATAGGCTTAAGAAGCACTGCAGCCTTCATCGACATTTCCTCAATGAGCTTCCAGGCAACTTCATCTTCCGTGGCGGTTGGATTCTCAAGTATGATTTGTGGAATCCGGTCTTTCCATGTATCCCACTCCTGCTTCAGAACATTGCAGACGATCACGGGGTTGCAGGTTGCTCCCAAAGCCCCGTGGCCGATCGAGTAAGTTAACTCCTCGATCGAGCAGGAATCGTTCCACAGTATTGTCGGCGTTGTCTGCGAAATCCTGTGCAGTGTGCTTTTGTAAACTTTGTTCTGAATTGATTCTCCTTCCATGATGTTTTTTACTGAAGATATTATTGTTTCAAATAATTACCAGAAGAAATAATATAGTACTGCTAATATCCCGCAAATTCCTATTGATGCAATATTAAATGTCATTGAAGTATTGAATAAACCTTTACCGATTAGAATAGCTTTCACATTCATCTTCTTTTGTGTATTATTCAGGATCAAAATAAGGCCAAGCAAGATAAATCCCATAACAGGTACATAAATAGCCTCAAGTGCCAGATCTTTGAGCGGACGGACGAAAAATCCGGCAACAATCCCTGCCAGCAAGGCGAGAGCTACAATCCTTATTCCGGTGTAAATCCTTTTCTTTCCTGTTTCTTTGTCAAAAACATTATCAATCCTTTGCCTTTGATCCATCAGGCTAATGCCAACCATAACAAAAGATAAAATGATAAAAACATAGCCAATACGAAGAATAAAAGGCATCTCCGGATTTAAAACCTTAAATACTATTCCTAAAGGAATTGTAAGTAATGCCGTCCATAATGCTGCCTTAGCTGATGCCTGTCGCCAGAACAGCCCGCAGAAGAATATCAGAAATTCTCCCGGGTAAATGAATCCTGTGTATTCCTGAATATACTGATATGCCTGATCAAGCGATTTCAATTGAGGTGCAACACTTGTTGAGATCAGCAAAGCGATCAAAGCCACTATCATACCGGTTCTTACCATCTGTTTGTCAGTTGCATTTTTATTTATAAAACTCTTATAAATATCAATAGTAAAAATCGTTGATGTACTATTTACTATTGAACTGATTGATGATACTGCTGCAGCGGCTATTGCTGCAAATGAAAGCCCGGTAACCCCCACAGGTACGATATTTCTGATTAACCATGGATAAGCCTCATCCGATTTTCCCAGTTTTGCACCAAGGGCAAATACTGCAATTCCCGGGATAACGACAAGAAGTGGGATCAATAGTTTCAGGTATCCGGCAAAGGCTACTCCGAGTTGCGCTTCTTTTAAGCTTTTCCCGGCAAGTCCACGCTGAATGATAAACTGATTAAATCCCCAGAAGCTGAGATTAGTCAACCACATAGATCCTAAAACTACACCAAGACCTGGGAGATCTGAAAATGCATCCTTTTTACCTCCATATCCGTCTGGTGCAAACAGAGTTCCCTTTTCAATGATCATATGGAATTTCTGAGGTGCTTTATTCAATAGTTCAGCAAAACCGGCAATCACTCCGTTCCCATCACTAAGCGCATTAAGCGCAAAAGCAGTTGTTACCAGACCGCCAAATATTAAGACGGTTACATTTATGACATCTGTCCATGCTACAGCTTTCATTCCACCCCAAAGAGAGTATAATGCTGAAAAGAATGAAAACCCAATAACTCCGTAAATCAGCGGAATCCCGATTATCCGTTCCATTGCCAATGCTCCTAAATATATAACAGCAGTCATATTTACGAAAATGTAAACCAGTATCCAGAATACTGCAAAACAGGTACTGACTCTTTTATCATACCGCTGTGAAAGAAACTGGGGCATCGTAAATATCCCTTTCTCAATGAAAACCGGAAGAAAATACTTGGCTACAAAAATCAGTGAAATAGCTGCAATCCATTCATAAGCGGCTATTGCCAATCCAATTGCATAACCGGAACCCGACATCGCAATAAAGTGTTCTGCCGAAATGTTCGCGGCAAGCAGGGTGGAACCTATTGCCCACCAGGGTAATGAACGGCTTGCTAAAAAATAGTCCTGGGATGTTTTATGCTCCCCCTTCTTTGTGCGGGAGACCCATAATCCGACGAAAACAATGATTGCTGCGTATCCAATACAAACGATCCAGTCAATTAGTGTAAATTGTTTCATTAATAACTGATTATTCAGGTTTGGGTTTTCCTTTATAAATATAGGATTAAAAATAATGTATTCTTTTTATCGTTTTCAAAAATTTGAAAAAAGATTATCTGAATTTTTATTGGAATTATCGTGAATTGAATATCGTAACAGTTATCGAAATTATCGGATTTTAGATTTTATCTGTTTGAATTTGCCTGTTTGTTTTCCTCAAAGGCAGACTCTTGTAAGGCGGATTGAATATATCTTGTTTTCCCTGTATGGAAAATTATTGCTTTCCCTGATTATTTAAGAATTCTGAAAGCTTTATGATATGGTCGGTGTTGATGTAATCAATACCCATAATTATAAAAGTTTTCCATGCGTTAATGTCATCAGGGGCATTCCAGAACCTGATTTTTTTGTTCAAAGTATGAACTGAATCAATAACATATTGCAGTCGGTTCTTTTCTTTTTCAATAATATTTCCTTCGCCATCCCATGGAATGATTTTTTTAAAATTTTCACTGAAAAGGACTATTCTTTTTAACTGCTGCCCGCTATATTTCTGGTCTAAGATGCCATCAAAATATATAAAATCAGGATATTTACTGAACTCAGACGGATCAGGTCTGTTGCCGGTTATAACAATGCGGATTGCATTTTCATTAACATTCGGGTCAAAAACATCCGGATAGTTTCTCAGCTTTTCAACTAATATGGAAAGGGTGGGCTCCACTGCTGTTTTAAGATCGATTAGTAATTGAAATGTCGAAGAATCGTCAATCCAGGCTTTTCCCCTGTTCTGCCTGACTGTTTTTACAATTGGCTGGATATAAAGTGCATCCAAAGTATTTTGTGGCTTAATTCCAGACCTGGTATGTGCGACATACAGCTCATTTTCAAATGCCCATATGTCTGTTTCTATTGATCCGAAATGATTATTGTAGGCCATTCGGAAAGGGATATCATTAGCATAATCATTATGAGAATGGGCATTTAGTGTTGAATACTGCGCCTTAACTGAAGATAAGGTACTGATCAACAAAAGGATAGTTATCAGAATTTTCTTCATATTTATCAATTTAAGGGTACCACTGAAAATAACTTTTTTTGATGTCGCTGTTGATCACAAATATAGACCAGGGATTTCAATCTGATTAAAATATCATCAGCAATATTTTGAGATAGGGCTATTGGAATATAATTTGTTATATATCAAACAAAAAAAATATTATGACGAATTTCACAGATGAAATATACAATCCATTTTAATGAGTGAAACGGATCGAGGGGTTAGTCTTAATGAGGGGGACTCCCTTTCTTTTATTTAAAAGAGAAGCCAGCACCTCAATTGATTACTATTTGATTCAATAGCTATTCTCTGAGAATTGAGAAAGTTAAGGATGCTGGCTATTATAAAAGATCAGAGAAACATCATTAGTCTTTGTATGGCTTGTTAGATGAGGTGGCCACATCATTGTTACTTCATTTTAGTTATTTTTTAAGTAATCCATTTAGAATTTCATAGAAGTTGTCTACATATAAACCAAGAAAAAATGATAGAGAAGCAGATCCAGCGTAAAATAAAGTTCCTATTGAATATAAAAATAAGTTAAAAATAAAAAAGGATATTGTTGAAGTCATAAGAATTATAAATGTATAATATAATAAATATGTTGGGAAAGGACTAATGTCTTGCTTTCCATTTTTATTTTCATTTTTCAAGACATTATTTATTATCTTGACAACTAAAACTAAGAAACCAAAAAACCCAAAAAAAAGGCACCAAATTAAACGGTTATAAATATCGTAATTATTGATATTGACTTTGATGTTAAATATTTTATGCTTGAGATAAATAATTAAAAATAAAGTCAATAAAAAGTAAACTAAGGCAAACACAATTTTGCCAATAGATTTGCCATTTAATTTTTGAATTGATTGACCAATAAAATGTGGTTTTTCCTATAATTTTTATTAGTGTTAAGGTTAATTTTTCTATTTGACCTTCATTGCTACCAAAATTAAACCTTAGTTTCACCAAACTCAAGAAAGATTTGTTTTGTATTCTGCAACTGCATAAATTTGAAATAAGATAAAGAAACTGAATATCAATTCATTTAAGCTAAAATTATGAAAATTAAAATTTTACGATTAGTTCTTATCATTGTGGTTTTCTTGATAGGATCACTTTCAACAAAAGCACAAGTTAAAGATGTTTTTATTGGTACCTGGAGTTTTGACGCCCCTTCCGCACCTGGAGGCTATACTTCTGGAACCATAGAAATCAAAAAAGATTCTGTAATTACAACTTTTACTGGAATGAGTTTTAAGTATCCCTCGACCTGGCTTAAGGTCAAAAATGACTCACTCACTTACAAAGCTAATATAGACGGCGAAGATGTTTTGTTCTCTCTAAAAACTGATAAAAAAATTAAAATAACAGGCAATGCTGTTTGGAGTTCCGGAGAGACTCTAATTAATGCTGACAAAAAATAAATCCAAAACCTTAACCTCCAAAGCCAAAGATACTTTTATACCAAATCTACACCTATTGGAATAATTATCTATAAAATCCTTGTAGTTAAGATATAATCAAAGCATTAGCTTTTATTGAAGTAAGCCCTCGGAAATCAGCTTCCGGGGGCTTACTGTTTTATATACCTACAAAATGTAATCTTGTGGACTAATAAATATCGCCGGCAAATTACCGTGACAAGCAAATTGCATAAACCTGATTATTAGGCACGATATTTGCGTTATTTTCATTTTGATTTTCATTCATTAATTGTAAACTAAAATTAAAAGCAATGAAAAAAAAATATAAACTGTACTTGATACTGATAATTCTGTCATTGGTCCTTTATTCTTGTTTCCCACTCAACCCATATAGATATGGAGGTCAGGGATATGGATATGGAAGTCAAGTATATGGTTATGGAGGTCAAGGAAACAGATATGGAGGTCAGGGATATGGATATGGAGGTCAAGGAAATAGATATGGAGGTCAGGGATATAGATATAGAGGCCAGGGAGAAAGGCATCACAGACATCACCATGAATACAGAGTTCAAGGAGAATGGAATTACAATTCACCTCACGAATAGAAAGGATAAAAAATACAGTTAATTGTTTGTGGTTAAAAAATCAAATCATTGGCAGGAAAAATCATTCTAAGTCATTAATGAACCAGGGAAATAAACTTGTTTTTACAGACCGGGTTAAAGAAGAAAGATAATAGAAACATTTGGGCGATCATATTTTGAAAATGCATCGATTATTTGCCCTCGAAAATCAATTCCGGGGGCTTATTTATTTGTATAGGACAAAAGAGAGAGGCGTTACCATTCAATCCAATTCATAAAAAATAAAATTGACTTTGGCTTAAACAAATCATAATTTTGATTGTATATCATTAAAATTAAGAAATTATGAAAAAGACCATTTATCTAATTTTAGCACTAACAGCTATTCTTGTTATTTCCTGCAATAATCCAAAGAAAGCTGTAGTTGAAAATCCTTATGCTGGTGCATGGGAAACAACTTATACAAAGTACATATACCCTGA
This sequence comes from Bacteroidia bacterium, assembly GCA_041480425.1. Lineage (GTDB taxonomy): Bacteria > Bacteroidota > Bacteroidia > Bacteroidales > VadinHA17 > LD21. The sequence continues at coordinate 1,016 of JBGOZX010000105.1, read as the reverse complement.
CACTACTTATGAAACAACTCAGTTTGCAAATCCTTCAGTTAAACTCCTTACAGGAAAACATTTTTCATTTGGATCTCAATCAGGTACCAACATGATTGGAGGTGGTGGTGGGGAATATTCTTTTACTGTTGATACTTATACGGAATACATTAAATACCATTCTTATTCCAGCCTCGTTGGGCAAACCGTAAATTTTAAATCTAAGATGGAAGGTGATTTATGGACAATATCATATTCTGTCAAACTTGATACTATCCCAATTGATGCTACAGAGACCTGGAAACGCATTCCCGAATGATTGATACATTAGATAAAATATTCCAATTACCAGCCCCGGACATCCGCACTCCGGGGCTTACTCTTTAAAAGAGAAGCCTGCACCCAGAGATTTTAGTGAGAAATCTGTACAATCATTATGAAGATTGAAAAAAAGGATGCCGGCAGATTTAAATTTCTGCAAAATATTGAAGATTTCAAAATAAGCTTGAAACAGGGCATAGCTTTCCCTTTTCCATGAGGACCAATCGTAATATATTGTTTAACATGATTAGAATCATTAAAAGAACTGAACTTGGTTTATAAAATAAATACCCCCAGTAACTCTTTCCCCATTTAAGGTGTTTAGTTGTACTAATCTAACCCACCAGGTCAAATTATAAAGAGTAAATAACTACTCTTACCAATTTACTGTTAATTTATTAACAGAGTGAATTTCAGAATTTTATGACAAAAAATGTACCCTTGAATAAAATAAATATTGTACATTTACAAATATATGACTATGCCAGTACAGAATATGTGTATCATGCATCTCATTTATTTTGTAATAGCATTCTCCCCGAACAATACTTTTCTGAAAAAATGATCACTTTAAGGAAAAATCCGAAAATCCTTTATGAAAGTAGGGAAATCATTAGATTCAAAATAATGTATCATTAAAACAAAAAACAGAATTTGGATTTGCCATTTAATAGTAATGGGATTAGTATTAATTCTTACCAATAGTTGTAAGAAAG
>JBGOZX010000104.1:0-15688 GCA_041480425.1 Bacteroidia bacterium | reverse complement strand
CATAAATTATGAATTCGGCTCAGATATATGCATTCAAAGTAGCATTATCATGTTGAATATCTGATCATTTAATCTACCCCTCCATTTGAAATACTAAATCTTGTTAAAATTGTTCATAAATTTTATATGGTTTTTGACCAATGAACATATTTTGTTGACAAACGGATATTTCAGATAGATATTCGTAGATTTTTCAAAGACGAATAAAAAATTTCCTTATGGTTTTGTCGGTTACCGCTAACAGGGGGTGCTTGATGGCTATACTCTTAATTACTAATTTTATCTTTTGGTTTAATCACAGAATTGATGGAGAAAACTTCAATTATAAATAAAACCGATATAAATAATAATCAAGCTGTTAAGACTAATCTCCATGAGAAAAACGTCTCAATAGATCAGAATAAAAATAATTCTGTTTTTGATAGTCTTGTAGCTGAAGGTGGGGAAAACTTTTTTCATTACATTAACTGGCTTGGTCTTGCAAAAGATCCTAATTTGATGATATTGTCTTCGATACACCATTATTATTATGATTTTAATGACCTTAAAGGTGTCAGAACCTTAATTAACCTTAAACAGCTGAACCAGATAAATCATATTGACAGTTTTTTGAATAATGTCTTCCGTGTACTTCCTCCGAAAGCCAATTTTGTAGGCTGCTTCAAAGACAACAAAATCCGTAGTGGAATTGCAGCTCCTTTTTATCAATCATTCAAATTCTTAAATGGCCTGATTAATATCATTGACTCAAAGACAGACAGATTTATTACCAGAAAAGATGTAATAAGACTTCTGGAATCGCACGATCTCAGAATTATTGATATGACTGAAATAAGCAGTATAACATATTTTTGTTCGGAGAACATTAAAAAATCTGTTGAGTAATTCCTCAGACAAATTTTCCTCCCCTTCCGGATGCTTAAGAAAAGTAATACTTACAGCAGCTAGTTTTCCTGAATTTTAATATTAAACAAGAATTTCTTCACTAGAAACCAGGCTCATTTTTTAATATTTAAATAAAACTGATAAAAAATCCTGATTTTTCATCCAAATAATAAAGTAATTAGTCAAAAAACTTCAGGGTGCTTTAATATAATATTTCAGAATTAATTATCTTTCTATAAATCTGATTATCAGAGCATTTTCTTATCCTGAAAAACCACATCGTTCAGATTTTTCAAAATTACTGATAAATTTTGCCCCCTTTTTGACGTAACAGCTTTTTTCGTCTTTTAACGGCTCTTCCCATTAGACATTCATCAGGAATTTAAAGACGAAGGAAAGAAAACCATGTCGCATTTCCTCACTAATTGGGCACTAGGGACTTGACAGCAATACTCTTTATCTCTACTTTTGCTTCGTCACTTAACATTAAAAAAAATGGAAAACATTTCAGTTTTGGAAAGAACCGATATTATTAATGACTTTGTTAAGACAAATTTAAATGAGAAGTTACTCTCATATGAACGAACAAGGACGAATCCGGTGTTAGAAAATCTTCTTTCTGAAGGCGGAGAAGACTTTTTTCAATATATTCACTGGGTTGGACTTGCGAAAGAGCCAAATTTAATGGTTCTCTCATCGATGCACCATTACTATTATGATTTTAATGATTTAAAAGGTATTAAAACTCTCATAAACCTAAAAAAACTTAATCATATTAAACATCTTGATAGTTTTTTGCATACTGTTTTCCGGATCTTGCCTCGGAAAGCCTATTTTGTGGGTTGCTTCAAAAATAACAGTCAAAACGGAGCTGGTGTGCCCTTTTACCAGTCTGGCAAGTTCCTCAATGGACTGATTAATATCATTGATTCCAGGACCGACAGGAATATGTCAAAAAAGGATGTTACAAGACTTCTGGAAGAACATGGCTTCAAGGTTGTTGATATTACTGAGATTAATGGTATGACATATTTCTGTTCACAAAATATCAGAAGATCTGGCGAATAAATCAGGTAATTGATTTTGTCAATTTTCTGAGGAATAATATAATTAAAGAGGTCTAATTTTCGGATTTAATAAACTAATGGGCAATTATCCAGGATTAACTAAAACTTATTCATTACTTCCTGATTTTATCAAGTCAGGTTTGTAATTGCCCGCATTAAAACTATATTTGTTTTGAGTTTTAATCCTTAATGATTGGCATAATTAATTCCTAAAATGGCTGGATTAAGTTGGAAAAATATAATCGTCTGTTTATCAGTTTTTGGTAAAAATTATAGAATGGAAATCTCCGGATTTAAAGTTTAAAAATAATGGATATTATAAGTACACTTATCCGTCTTAAAATAATTCCGTTTCTCGAGAAATGGAATCTTATCAATAAAATACTTGGAATTATTGATATCCTGGCAATAGCTTTTGCATTCCAGTTCGCTTATGCAATAAATTACCATAGGTATATGGGGTTTTTCTTTTTTGAACATAAGGATATAACCTATATTTTCCTGGGTATTCTGCCCATTTGGCTTATCATTCTGTATATAATCAAGGTAACTGAGATCCCCAGAACAAAACACTATAGGACTTTATTATTTGAGTATATTCAATCGGCAGTTGCGATAATTTTAATCCTGTTAATATTATATTTCGTCTTCAAACTGTATTATATCTCGCGTTTGTTTTTGATTGAATTCACTTTTTTGGGATTCCTTTTTTTATTTCTAGCCCGAACTTTTGAGTATAAAGTTTTTAAAATTTACAGGGCTAAAGGATATAATTATGTCAATGTTATTTTAATTGCAGATGATTCATCTATCCCTTTTATTGAAAGTCTACGCTCAAATTCAGATTGGGGATACAGGATAATCTTTATATTTACAAGTTCTGATCTTCTAATTGAAAAATATGGAGCAATCCATAAAATACTTCCAGAAAAATCAAAAATGGTCCTTCACGAACTAATGGAAGTTGATTTAATTGATGAGGTAATGTATATTAAAAAAGAGGTAGTACCTTCGGAAGTGCGAAAAACCATAAGATCTTGCGAAGAATTGGGTGTTATATTCAGGTTAAAGTATCAGGACCTCCACCTTAACTTAACTAATGCATTCACATCAATTATTGGAAGTGAGAAGTTTCTGACCTTCATCAATGTACCTTATAAACCATTTGCTCTGGCTGTTAAAAAATTTATGGATATTAACTTCTCGGTCATTTTATTAATTCTTCTGTCACCGGTGATGTTAATTATTGGATTTTTAGTAAAACTGACTTCACAGGGACCAATTATTTATAGGCAGGCAAGGGTTGGATTGAGAGGTCGTCAGTTTCATCTGTACAAGTTCAGGACAATGGTTGCAAACGCAGAGAAGATACGGCAGGATCTTGAATCTAGAAATGAAATGGATGGTCCTGTTTTCAAGATTAAAGAAGACCCAAGAGTGACAAAAGTTGGAAAATTTCTTCGCAGGACAGGTCTGGATGAATTGCCTCAACTATTTAACGTACTTAAAGGAGAAATGTCGCTGATCGGACCCCGTCCACCCCTGCAAAGCGAAACACAACTATATAAACGCTGGCAGTTAAGACGTCTTTCTGTAAAGCCTGGCCTGTCATGTTTCTGGCAAATAATACCAGACAGAAATAATGTTAAATTCGAGAAATGGATGGAAATGGATCTGGCTTACATTGACAATTGGTCACCTCGATTAGATTTTATAATTTTGCTCAAAACAATAAAAACTGTTTTTCAAAGAACAGGAATTTGAAATTTTTATAACCATTATTTATGAAAAAGACCATAAATTTTATTAGCAAGTGGGGATTAGGTTTACTTATATTAGTTTTTGCCATATCATGTGTCCCGACTAAGGAGTTAAGTTATTTTAATGATATCAATGAACTCCAAGAACCTGTAGTAAATCCCAAGATCCAAAAAACAATAATGCCTTTTGACAGACTATATATTAAAGTATTAAGTATAGATCCTCAGACAAGCCAGATTTTTAACACTTCTGAGGAAATACGATATTCAACTGAAGGCAACAGTATGATCGGCTATCTTGTTGATGAGGCAGGAGAAATCAATTTTCCTTTTGTAGGCAAGATAAACGTAGGATCTCTTACTACTTCACAAGCAGCTGTAAAAGTTCAGGGTGCACTTAATGATTATGTTGCAAACACATCCTTAATTGTCAAATTTATTGATAATCAGGTCTCTGTCATAGGCGAAGTTCAACGTCAGGGGGTTTTTTCCTTTTCCCAGGATAAACTTAACATCTATGAAGCTCTGGCTCTGGGCGGGGGTCTTACACGGTATGGAAACCGTAAAAATGTTATTCTAATCCGACAGGAAGGAGATAAAATAATGCATCATAAACTTAATTTAGCCGACTCCAAAATTGCCAGTAAAGAATATTATTATGTTTTACCAAATGATGTTATAGTTGTTGAGCCATTGAATTCCATCTCCACCAGCTATCAAAATAATACCTATACAACCATACTTACTTCAATTACTACACTGATTGCAGTTTTACTTTTTACCGGTGTTAGATTTTAAATAAAATCTTAAAAATATGTTAAAGACATTAGAACCTGATTCATCCATAGCCCCTATTAAATACTTCATTTTAAAAGTAGCCTCCCTGAAGTATTTATATATTATATGCTTAGTACTTTGTATTGCAGTTGCTTTGCTTTATAATAAGTATTCCGGTAAAGTTTATGAGGCTTCAGCAACATTAAGTCCTGTTGAAAACAAAACATCCTCAATTCTTAGCTCAAACCAGCTTTTCGGAGGGCTGGAGTCTCTTCGGAATTTGAACAATATTGAAAATGATATAACCAATCTAAGTTCATTTGCCCTTGTTTATTCGACGGTTACAAATATGAATTTTGAAGTTAGCTACTTTAAGGAAAAGCAGAATCTTTTTAAGCAAATCAGTGAGATGTACGGAACATCTCCCTTTATAGTTGTTATTGATAAATCGCATATCCAACCCATCGATGCAAAGATTTATATTTCATTTCTTGATGAATCATCTTACAGACTGACTGTTTCTCAAAAAAAAGTGTCATTGTATAATTATTTAGATAACCTGATAGTAAGTGAAGACAATGTTCTGGAAATCGACACTATTTGCAAATTTAATGAGACCATAAGTAACAGAACATTTAAGTTTTCGGCCTCACTAAATAAAGAATTCCCGATTGTGAATACAAAAACTAAAGATCTTTATTTCTTCAAATTCCACCATCTTGACTTCCTTGCAAAACAATATCTTAGACAATTGGCGATTGAAAAAGTATCACCATTAGGATCCATTATTAATATCAAATTCGCGGGGTCCAGTCTTGAAAAGACAATAAGTTTCTTAAACAGATACCTCAATTCATTCCTTGAAGAAAACCTTTCAAAAAAGAATAAGATCGCGCTTAGTACTGTAAACTTTATTGACTCACAAATATCGGAAATATCAGATTCCCTGTCTTTGTCGGAATCTAAACTTAGGAATTACAGGTCGGCTAATCAGGTAATGGATCTAAGTTTTCAGGGGCAGCGTACTTACGAGCAAATGACTCAAATCGAAACAGAACGTGCCAATCTGAAGGTACAGGAAAGATATTACAATTACGTTATCAACTACTTTAAAGCAAATCCAGATATGTCGGGTTTGGTACCTCCGTCTTCCATGAACGTAAATGATCCCATAATAAACCAGCTTATTACTGAACTTCATAACCTGACTACTCAAAGATCAAGTGTTACTTCAGGCACCAGCAATGAAAAGAACATTTTTCTTAGCCAGATTGATAACAAAATAAGGACGCAGAAACAGATCATAATTGAAAATTTCACCAATAATCTTAATACACTTACTCTTTCTCTTAATGAACTTGATTACAGGCAAGAAAAACTTTCAAGAGAGATTTCAAAGCTGCCAAAGACAGAAATGAATATGGTCGGTATGCAACGAAAGTTCAACCTGAATGATGTAATATATACTTTCTTGCTTCAAAAAAGATCAGAAGCCGCAATTGCCCTGGCTTCAAATTATCCTGATTATGAGATTTTGGAACCGGCACGTGAAATCACTTCACGAACTATAGCACCAAAGAAAATAATAAATTACATGTTGGCATTATTCCTTGGATTACTTTTACCGACAATGTACCTTATGATCAGAGATTTCTTTGATGACAAAATCAGGAGCATAAATGATGCAGAATATTTACTTCATCGTTCTGTTTTAAGTGTAATCTACAGTAATAAACACAAAAGTGAATCAGTTGTTGCTGAGTTCCCAAAATCTGCAATTTCTGAATCGTTCAGAAATTTGAGAAGTAGTTTATTCCTGAAATCTGACCCTGACCAGTCTAAGGTAATACTCATAACCTCCTCTCAACCACAGGATGGAAAGAGTTTTATTTCCTTTAATCTGGCATCTTCCATTTCATCTGTAGGATATAAAACAATTCTGATTGACAGCGACCTTCGTCGGCCTACTCTTCATGTTAAACTTAAAGTTGACAATACATTGGGGCTTTCCAACTATATGACCAAAAATACCTCCGTCGATGAAATTATAAAGAAAACTTCCATCGAAAACCTTTCCTTTATTTCTGCCGGACCTTTGATTCCAAACCCTTCAGAATTGATGGAGCTTGGGGTCCTTGATGACCTGATAAATTATCTTAAGACCAAATATAACTACATAATAATTGATACAACCCCGGTGGGGATAGTGGCTGATGCTACTCTATTGATGAGATACGCTTCAAAAATACTTATGGTCATAAGAAATAATTATACACGGAAGGATATTTTTACTAATGTCATGGATAAACTTAAAACAAGCAAATTAAACAATTATGAAATTATTTATAATGATCTTAATTTACAAAAGAGTTCTTACAGACATTATAGTAACTATTATATAAAAAATTAAATAATCTCACTAATAATAAATTCATTAATACAACTATGTTTAAGGACGTAATTACTATTAAGGAAAAACTCAAAGAATATATACAACAGGCAACATTTGTTGAAAAAGAAAAAATTCAAAATGATTCTTTAATCTTCAAAGAGGGGTACTTTGATTCAATGGGTTTTGTAGTATTAATTACATTTCTTGAGGAAAATTTTGGTATCAAGACAGTCGATGCAGACCTGGTTGAAGAAAATTTTGAATCAATTAATGCAATTACTGATTTTATCATTCGGAAAACAAGTTAATCAATTATGTGTGGGATCGCAGGAATAGTTGATTACAATGGCAAAGAAAACAGCAAACTTGTAATCGAAGCGATGCTCTGCGCCATAAGTTATCGTGGCCCGGACGAAAGTGGCATTTACCATTCCCCCTTTGCAACACTAGGTAATGTAAGGTTAAGTATAATAGACCTTTCAGGAGGTCAGCAACCATTATCTGATCCATCAGGCCGTTTCTGGATAGTTTTTAATGGTGAAATATTTAATTACCCTGAACTCAGGGAATTTCTAAAAATCAAAGGACATAGTTTTTTAACTCAGTCCGATACAGAAGTTCTGGTTCAGCTATACTCAGTTTATGGAAAGAACTGCTTATCAATGTTAAACGGGCAGTTTGCCTTTGCAATATGGGACAAGTTAAAGGAGGAACTATTTATTGCCAGAGACAGAATAGGTATACGTCCTCTGTTTTACCATTATTCTGATAAGGTTTTTTCATTTGCATCAGAAATAAAATCTCTGTTCGTACAAAAAAGAATAACACCGGAACTTAGTTATAAAAACCTTTCGCAGATTTATACGTTTTGGTCAGCTATTACTCCAAATACTGCATTTAAAGAAATCCTTGAGTTATCACCAGGGCATTACCTGGTTTATAACAGGGAAGGAATTACAATCGAAAAGTATTGGGAAATGCGGTTTGATAAATGTGATAATTCTCTTTCTCTAAGTAATACTCTTGATCGTTTTAATGAGTTGCTTACCGATGCTGTAAAAATTCGTTTAAGGGCAGATGTGGAGGTTGCTGCATATTTAAGTGGAGGAATTGATTCCAGTACTACCGTTTCTTATATTAAGGAGATTGAACCACGCATTTTAAACACATTTTCTATTGGCTTTGAAGAGAAAGATTTTGATGAAAGCTCCTATCAGATCGAGGCTGTCAGGTATTTTAATACTGTACACAGGTCAATAACTTGTACCGCAAAAGAAATTGCACTAAGCTTTCCTGTGGTGGTTTGGCATGCTGAGACACCAATAACACGGACTGCTCCCGCTCCAATGTTGCTTCTTTCTAAATTAGTCAGAGAAAACAATATTAAAGTGGTTATTACAGGTGAAGGGGCTGATGAGATGCTGGCCGGATATGATATTTTCAAGGAAACTAAAATCAGGAGATTCTGGGCTTCTCAGCCAAATTCAGCTATTCGACCTTCACTTCTGAAAAAGCTTTATCCATATCTCCCCCAGATGAAACAGGCGAATCCGGCTATACTTAAAATGTTTTATGGATATAAACTGGAAGATATAGAAAATCCCTTTTACTCACATTTGTTAAGGTGGAATAATTCTAATCATATAAAGAAACATTTCACAGATCACATTAAAGATGAATTAGTTGGGTATTCTCCTTATACTAATCTGGAGGAGATCATACCTGATGGTTTTAATAACTGGGGTTATCTTGAAAAGTCACAATGGCTGGAGACTTCCATATTCATGTCGGGATATCTTCTTTCATCTCAGGGAGACAGGATGGCTATGGCAAATTCTGTTGAAGGGAGATATCCATTTCTGGATTACAGACTGATTGAGTTTTGTAGCTCAGTTCCCTCCGATTACAAGCTTAAAGGCCTTAATGAGAAATACCTTCTGAAAAAATTAATGACAAACAAAATCCCTGATAGAATTGTTAAACGATCCAAGCAGGCATACAGGGCTCCGATTAAAAGTGCATTCTTTCTCAAAGATTCTCCTGATTATATAAAAGAGATGCTTTCTCCAACCTATTTTAATGAAGTAGGTGTGTTTAATTTCGATTCTGTTTCAAAATTATTATTAAAAATTGAAAGAACAGGTTCTTCATCTGAAGTTGATGATATGGTATTGTCTTCTGTTATTTCCACGCATCTGCTTTATTATCAATTTATTGAAAAACATTTCGAAAATTTTCCACAAGGCAGATTAAAGAATCTAAAAACAATTAACGACATTTAAAGGAAAAACAATGAATCCCAGGAAACCATTTTCAAAAGAAATTATTTTACTTGAGGATGTTGAATCGGTTATTAATGAAATAACCCGGAAGCTCCAACAGGATGTTTTATTTAATTTGAAACGATTGGGCGTTGTAATTGGGATAAGTGGAGGTATTGACTCCTCTGTCTGTCTGGCACTGGCCGTTAAAGCCTTTGGACCTGATAAAGTGTTGGGAATTATGATGCCGGAAATGGACTCCAGTACAGAAAGTGAAGTATTGGCCACTGAATTAGCTCGCAAATTTGGAGTCAGGACAATAAAAGAAGATATCACATCCGCTTTAGCAGGTTTCAGATGCTATGAAAGACGAGATGTAGCTGTAAAACGAATTTTTCCGGACTATAATCCGGAAACCTGGAAAATGAAAATTGGCATAAAACAGAGTGGATTGTATAACAATCTTCCTCCTGTTTTCTCCCTTACTGTGATTGATGAAAATGGAAATCAAAAAGATCAATTACTTCCCACTAAAGAATACCTTCAGATTGTAGCAGCTTCAAACTTTAAACAACGTTCAAGAATGTCCATGCTATATTATCATGCAGAAGCTCTGCATTACGCAGTAATAGGCACTCCTAATAAACATGAACAAGAGCAGGGATTCTTTGTAAAATATGGAGACGGGGGAGCAGATATCATGGCAATAGGCAATCTTTACAAAACTCAGGTGTATCAGCTGGCAGAATATCTTGGAATTCCTAAAGTAATAATTGAGAGGACACCGACTACTGACACTTATTCTGCTACACAAACCCAGGAAGAATTTTTCTACCAGCTTCCCTTTAAGATGATGGATATTTATTGGTTCGGTTTTGAGAATAATTACACTCCTCAAGAAGTTGCTACAGTAATGGGTGAAACTGAAGAACGGGTTGAAGCTTTGTTCAGAAATTTTGATCGAAAGCGAAAAACTACGGAATATCTAAGGATGTCTCCCATCAGATATTATTAAGGAACCCAATTCCTTTTTTTGTGCAATTTCACAAATCGAAAATCACTTTGATTTAAACTTGATTTTTCTTGTAAAGAGCTAATTATTTAACGGTCGACTGTTAATTCTCTTTATTAGTATAAATAAAATGACCTTTAGTCAAAAAGGTCGTTTAATTTATCTTTATCTAATTAAAAATCTTGTTTATTTACCTTTAAATGTTCGTAAATTTAATTACTGAATATTGTAAATATTTATATCTATGCTTAAACTGATAATTGGCACTATTCTATTGTTTTACTGTCAATTAGGGTATTCACAGACTCTTGATGCCAATCATAACAAAAATGAAGTTCTGGTGACTTATGATGCTTACACCCAATGTAAATGGGGTACTGCATTTCAAACACTGGAAAATGGATTTGTCACAAAGATTGGTATGCATATTTCCGGTAGGGAAGGTGGTAATCACTTAGTACAACTTTGGGAGAGCGTTGGAAATAATAATGCTTTATTGGCAGGGCCGTATATTTGGAATATTCTCTCTGGAGCCCAGGGTTGGTATGAATTTGAATTTCCCTCTCCAATCGCAGTGAATGCAAATAAAATCTATATATTATCCTTAGTTAACAGCACCGATCTTAATTCTGCAAACAGAGAACTTTTCAATTCAGTGACATCCAATGCATTATTAAAAAATCCTCAGGACCAAAATACAGAAAATCTGGGAAGCACACCCCAAATAGATTGGCACATCAATAACTCGGTGCGAATAATAGTGAATCCAAAGCTGACTGCAGGTACTATTGGAGCTGATCAAAAGATTTGTTTTAATAAAGCACCTTCTGCATTAACTCAGCTTACATCGTCAGCGGGAGGAACAGGCACATACAGTTATCAGTGGCAGAGTTCTCCTGACAATAGCACCTGGACTGATATCAGCGGCGCAACCATTGAGGATTTTTCTCCTCCTACACTTACAACAAATACATGGTATAGACGTAATGTTTCTAGTGGTCCTTTTGGGACTGTAAGCTGCGACCCGATTTTGATAACCATAACAGCAATTCTAACTCCAGGTACCATAGGAGCAGATCAAACGATATGTTATAATATAGCACCTGCTGAGTTAACACAGCTTACAGCACCTGAGGGAGGACCAGATACCTACAGTTATCAGTGGCAAAGTTCAACTGATAATAACAACTGGACTAATATCAGCGGAGCAAATCTTGTGAACTACTCTCCTCCTGCACTAACAACAAATACCTGGTACAGACGCGTTGTGACAAGTGGCAACTGTGATCTTGTAAGCAGCAACTCATTACTAATAACTGTAAATGCAAATCTGACTGCAGGTACCATTGGAGCAGATCAAACGATATGTTATAATACAGCACCTGCTGTGTTAACACAGCGTACAGCGCCTGCGGGAGGAACTGGTACCTACAGCTATCAGTGGCAAAGTTCAACTGATAATAGCACCTGGACAGATTTAAGCGGTGCTAACCTTGTGAATTACTCTCCTCCTGCACTTACAATAAGCACATTGTACAGGCGTAAGATAACAAGTGGTAACTGCAGTTTTGTATTCAGCAACACAGTACGAATAACCGTAACTGCAAATCTGGCTCCAGGTACCATAGGAGCTGATCAAACGATATGTTACAATACGGCGCCTATAGGATTAACGCAACTTACAGCCCCCTTGGGAGGAACAGGTACCTACAGCTATCAGTGGCAGAATTCTACTGACAATACCAACTGGACTGATATCAGCGGCGCTAACCTTGTTGATTTCTCTCCTCCTGTACTTACATCAAGTATATGGTACAGGCGCAGACTAACTAGTGGTACCTGCAGTACTGTAATCAGCAACCCGGTACGAATAACTGTAAATGCAAATCTTACTGCGGGCACCATTGGAGCAGTTCAAACTATATGCTTTAATACACCACCTGCTGCATTAACACAACTTACAGCACCTGCGGGAGGAACAGGTACCTACAGTTATCAGTGGCAGAGTTCAACTGACAACAGCACATGGACAAATATAAACGGCGCTAATCTTGTTGATTTCTCTCCTCCTGTACTTACATCAAGTATATGGTACAGGCGCAGGCTAACTAGTGGCACCTGCGGTACTGTAATCAGCAACCTGGTACTTATAACTGTAAATGCAAATCTGACTCCAGGTACTATTGGAGCAGATCAAACCATTTGTTATGACACGGGACCTGCTGCATTAACCCAGCTTACAGCACCTTCAGGAGGAACAGGCACCTACAGTTATCAGTGGCAGAGTTCTCCTGATAATACCAGCTGGACAGATATCAGTAGCGCTAACCTTATCAGTTTCTCTCCTCCTGCACTTACAACAAGTACATGGTACAGACGTAGAGTTACAAGTGGTACCTGTGGTAATTTAATCAGCAACACGGTTCATATAACTGTAACCGTAAATCTGACTCCAGGTACTGTTGGGGCAGATCAAACGATATGTTATAATACAGCTCCTGCTGCATTAACCCAGCTTACAGCCCCTACCGGAGGAACAGGTTCCTTCAGTTACCAGTGGCAGAATTCTCCTGACAACAGCACATGGACAAATATAAACGGCGCTAATCTTGTCAACTTCTCTCCTCCTGCACTTACAACAAGTACAGGGTTCAGACGTAATATAACAAGTGGTATCTGCACTGTAAGCAGCAGCGCTGTGCGAATATCAGTGAATGCAAATCTGACTGCAGGTACTATTGGAGCAGATCAAACGATATGTAATAATACAGCTCCTTCTGCATTAACCCAGCTTACAGCACCTTCAGGAGGAACAGGCACCTACAGTTATCAGTGGCAGAGTTCTCCCGACAACAGCACATGGACGGATATCAGTGGCGCTAACCTTGTCAGTTTCTCTCCTCCTGTACTGACAACAAGCACATGGTACAGGCGTAGAGTAATAAGTGGTACCTGCGGTAATATAATCAGTAATCCTGTACGAATAACCGTAACTGCAATTCTGACTCCAGGTACCATTGGAGCAGACCAAACGATATGTTATAATACTGCACCTGCTGCATTAACTCAGCTTACACCACCATCAGGAGGAACAGGTACCTACAGTTATCAGTGGCAGCGTTCTCCTGATAACAGCACATGGACAAATATCAGTGGCGCTAACCTTGCTAACTTTTCTCCTCCTGTCTTAACAGCAAATACCTGGTACAGGCGTAGGGTAACAAGCGGTAACTGTGATATTATAAGCAGTAACTCATTACTAATAACCGTAACTTCAAACCTGACTGCAGGTACTATTGGAGCAAATCAAACGATATGTTATAATACGACTCCTGCTGCATTAACCCAGCTTACAGGCCCTAACGGAGGAACAGGTTCCTTCAGTTACCAGTGGCAGCGTTCTCCTGACAACAGCACATGGACAAATATAAACGGCGCTAATCTTGTCAATTTCTCTCCTCCTGCACTTACAACAAGTGCATGGTACAGACGTAATGTAACAAGTGGTATCTGTACAGCAGGTAGTAACTCAATACAAATAACTGTTAACTCACAGGTAAGCCTGGCCCAGCTTCATGATAACATTACAATATACAATAATACATCAACAAATTTCAATGTCACCATTTCAGGAGGAACTTCTCCTTATTCAATTAACTATACCAGAAATGGAATAACACAAACACCTATAGGTAATTATTTAAGCGGAAATAGTATTTCAACAGGGGTGCTCACTACCGGTGTTTATACATATTCTCTGACATCCGTTTCAGATGTAAATAGTTGCAATGCACAAAACCTTGGAAATAATATTACTATAACCGTAATAGAAAACCAGGGTACTTTTGGCAAATCAAATAAAGCACTTATTATCGTTAACTCAACATCTCAATATTATTCAGATTATGTTAATTATATACGTCCTTATCTTGAGAATTTTGGAATCCCTTATGATGTGTGTAATATAAACACAACAGGGTTGCCCGATTTCAATGAGTATGCTGTTATAGTATTTGGACACAAAAACGTTTATAGTTCAGGTTACCCTATAACCCAGCTTGAAGCTTCAATTTCTGATGGAGTAGGTCTGTATAGTTTTGATCCTCATCTTTTTGATTTTGCAAGTGGATTCAATACACTTATTTCACAGCGTACGGTAAATTCAAATCAGATTAATATATTAAATTCTACACATTACATAACAAAGTATCATGCTACGGATAGTTACAGCCCAACTAATAATATAGTAAATCTTCTTAGTTACTGGACAGTTGTTCAAAACAGTAATCTGGTTGGTAGTGTTAATATGGCTACTATGAGTTCCAGTGGACAGACTGTCTCACTATTGCAGGTTTCTAATTATGGCAATGGCAGAGTAGTTAAATGGTGTGGATATGACTGGGTTTTCGAAAATATTCTTGGACCAGTTTATGGAATGGACGATCTGCTCTGGAGAGGTATTGTCTGGGCAGCAAGAAAACCTTTTGCCATGCAAGGTTTGCCTCCGATGATAACAATGAGGGTTGATGATGTAATAGGTGCCGGACCTGGTGTAACAAATTATTTTGAATGGATTAATATATGCAATGAATTTGGAATTATACCCTGGTGCGGAACTTTTAATAATTACATCCCTCAAAGCTATATACCAATCCTGAAATCTTTAATTGATAATAATCATGCAACTGCATCTCCGCATGCATTTAATTGGAATGATTTCATCTATTTCAATCATGACAACATTACTACTCCCCCTTTTGATCCTGCAGCAAGAGCCCGAACTGCAAGAGATTTTTATATTCAGAATGGTCTTAAAATTTCAAAATACTTTGTACCTCACTATTATGAAGTGAGTTCCGCAGCCTTACCTGTAATTTATGCAATGGGTGGAGAATTCATCGGAATTCATATGCTTCCGGATAATTTATATTACACTTCTCCCTGGCTGAATTGTGGTCCGTATAGGATAAATAGATATGGAATAGATTATGATGCAATACCTGTTTATTACGGAGGTTATGTCAATCTGAATGGCATTAATTTCTTTAACTGCGTAACGGAAATAAGGGATGACGGCGGATATGAATGGTATCCTGACAATGACGTTACTACAACAACTGCAAGGGGAATCAGACATTTGAGACGTGCACTGAATAGCATGGTTCTTCCTTCATTGTTTACGCATGAGTATTATTTCGACGATATTAGCCCTACAAACTGGAGGGAGATCATAAGGCAAATAACATCAGCCATATATGAGTATAATCCGCAATATACCTCAACTGATTATGCAGTCCAGTATATAAGGGCTAGAAATAATATCAGAATTACGAATGTTAAAGAGAACCAGGTTAACATTGAAATTTCATATAGTGGTAATAATGATTTGGATACCAAATGTTATTTATTTACTGAAGAAAATGGTCAGATAACATATCAATTTGTTGGACTTCCGCATGCTAATGGAAATAATAAGGTAATTGTTTTAAAATAAAATTTAAGTATTTGATTATGCATAAAAAAGCCTTTTTATT
>JBGOZX010000103.1:0-15769 GCA_041480425.1 Bacteroidia bacterium | reverse complement strand
CAGAAAATATCTGGGAACCGGTTGCTTTTGGTACTGCCTGTATTACACAGGCACACATCCCACTTAATACAGGGCAGGAGAAGGATGTTCCGTTAGCTCTTGCAACAACATCCGGTTGTATTTGTACAGGTACGCTTACCCCCTGGGCAACAATGTCAGGCTTTATTCTGTTATCAGCAGAAGGGCCGGCTGACGAAAATGAAGAAATGGTATTGTTCCCATCGACAGCACCCACTGCTAAGACACTATCCCCGTCAGATGGAGCAATAATATGGATCCAGTCATTATTTCTTTCGTTTCCGGCACTGCAGACCACCAATATACCTTTTGCAGCAGCAATATCTGCAACCTGTGTTACAAAAGTGCTGTTCCCATCCATATCGGAGTATTTATAATTCAGAAGGGGATCATCAAAGGTGAAGTAACCCAGAGATGAGGATATTATATCAGCTCCGATACTATCGGCAAATTCAGCACCAGCAGCCCAGAAATCTTCTTCAACAGGGAACTCCGAATTTGAGTCTTCTGTCCTTAAAAGCCAATAATCGGCTCCTGGTGCGGTTCCTTCGATCAATCCGTTTATTTCTCCTGCAAGAACAGAAAGTACGGCTGTCCCATGATTATGGTAATTGTAAACGAATTCATTGTTATTCACGAAGTCGAAAGTTCCCCTGATCCCTTCCCGGTTGCGAAGTGCAGTCAGAGAGGAGATATGATCAGCATTTATGAAACCTCCGTCAAGAACAGCAATCAGAATTCCTTTACCATCAAATCCTGAACTATGAAGCGTATTCCCGTTAAGCATTGAAACAGGACGATCATATGGTGGCAAATCTGATTGTTCAGTGGCAAAAGAGAGTTTATCATAATGAAGTGTCTTTCCTGCAGTATTCTTAACGATCTTTACATCGCTGACAAAGGGCAGGCTCATAAGGGTATTAATTTCTGTCAGTGCTTCGGTTTTAAAGAGAGCTGTATTCATCCATTTCGAAGTACAATGCAGTTTGAAACCCAAAGCTGAAACCTGGTCAATGTACCTGGAATAGACTGGGATATCCCTGAATTCTGGGACAGCAATACCTGCTTTCTGTCTTCTTTCGACAGCTTTCACAGAGAGAAGATCAAGAGAGGTGTAGTTCCCTGGATGATTTTCGCCCTTATCAATGAAGTATACCCTGTAAAAATAATTGTATGTTATTCCCTGGCCTGACAGGTAGTTACATGTAAGAAAAAGAAATCCGGTAAAGGCTATCATAACTTTTCTGACACGTAATAGATCAAACGGTTTAGTTACCATATTACTCCGGTTTTCTCCGGGTCGGCTATTTTCACCTTTTTTTTCTCGAGTGAATCCATATATTCCGATTCGTAAATATCCAGCACTCGGTTTTTTGCAGTACCCAGGTCGTATTCTATTTCATATCTTATGGTTCCGTCATTCTTATATATTCGCCACAATCCATCTTTCAGATCTCCTTTATACTGACCCGAAAATTCGGATTTGCCATTTTCAAAATATGCCTCAAAGTTCCCATTTACCTTTCCATTCAGGTAATTGGCTTTAAGACTGATTGAACCGTTGGGATAAAATTGCAGCCATTCTCCATGCCTGACATCATTAACATAATTCAACCGTTCGGCAACAATGCTGTCGGGGTAGTATTTTAAAGACAAGCCATTTCTCAGATTTTTTGAATATTTCTCTTCACTAATAAGACAACCCCTGGTTAATACTGAGAAAAATTGCCATTTTCCATCTTTTAACTGGTTTTTATATTTCCCCTTTGCAGCAAGAAAACTATTTAGATAATAGATAGTTGCAGCTGCCTCTGTTCCATTATTTGTGAAAATTAAAAGTGATTTTAGTGTCTTGTCATCATAATATCGCCTGAATTCCCCGACAGGTTGATCATCCTTAAAAAATCCATCGTACATGACATTTCCATTAGGATATTTTTTTATCCAGTGTCCCTGTTTTTTCCCATCCTTATCTGTCTTATTCATAGCAGTTTCACTCTGAGACATTGCCAGGGATGAAATCATCAGTAATAAACAGGCAGCAACAATTTTAAAGCTCATAATATTCAAACGGGAAATTTCTTACAAAAGTACAAAATTAAGGGGTTTGATCAAAAGAGTACAAAATCAATTAAACGAAGAGGTCTTAGTGTACTGTAATAAAAAAAAGGTTGAAATTTAAGTCAACCTCTTCTCAATTAATCTGCTTCGGAGTTTGTTATTTTACTTCTTCAAAATCAACATCTGTTACCTCATCGGTTCCTGGTTGGGTTTTTCCGCTGCCAGGTTGTTCCGGACCAGGTTGTGAAGTTGCCTGACCTGTATTTTGCGCAGTTTTATACATCTCTTCTGAGGCTGATTGCCATACAGTATTCAGTTCGGCAAGAGCCTTATCGATAGCTTCAATATCCTGTGTTTTATGAGCTTCTTTAAGTTTTGAAAGTGCATTTTCAATAGCAGGTTTCTTATCAGCAGGCAGTTTATCTCCGAATTCCCTGAGTTGTTTTTCGGTTGTGAATATCATACTGTCAGCTGTATTTATTTTCTCGACTTTTTCTTTTGCTTTGGTGTCGGCTTCAGCATTTGCTTTAGCTTCGTCTCTCATTCTTCTTATTTCGTCGTCGCTAAGCCCGGATGATGCTTCAATCCTGATTCTCTGTTCTTTACCTGTGCCTCTGTCCTTGGCAGTAACGTGTAAGATACCATTGGCATCGATATCGAAAGTTACCTCGATCTGGGGGACCCCCCTTGGGGCAGGCGGGATACCATCGAGATGGAAGCGGCCGATGGTTTTGTTTCCGGTAGCTATAGGTCTTTCTCCCTGAAGTACATGTATTTCAACTGAGGGTTGGCTGTCGGCAGCAGTAGTAAACACTTCAGTCTTTTTGGTAGGGATTGTAGTGTTCGATTCAATCAGTTTGGTCATAACGCCGCCCATTGTTTCGATTCCCAATGATAATGGAGTAACATCAAGAAGAAGAACATCTTTCACTTCACCTGTGAGAACCCCACCCTGTATTGCAGCACCAACAGCAACAACCTCATCAGGATTAACACCTTTTGAAGGCACCTTACCAAAGAATTTTTCAACAAGCTGCTGAATTGCGGGAATACGGGTCGAACCACCAACAAGAAGTACCTCATTTATTTCAGAAGTTTTAAGACCTGAGTCGCTGAGTGCTTTCCGGCAAGGTTCAATACAAGACTGGATAAGCTTATCGCATAGCTTTTCAAACTGTGCCCGGGTAAGTGTTTTAACCAGATGTTTTGGAATTCCGTCTACCGGCATAATATACGGTAAGTTTATCTCGGTTGTTGTAGAACTGGAGAGTTCAATTTTAGCTTTTTCTGCTGCCTCTTTCAGACGCTGCAGGGCCATTGGATCTTTCCTGAGATCAACACCTTCATCCTTAAGAAACTCTTCAGCCAGCCAGTCTATTATCATGTGGTCGAAGTCGTCACCTCCCAGGTGTGTGTCACCGTTTGTGGATTTCACTTCAAATACACCATCACCAAGTTCGAGGATTGAAATATCGAAAGTACCGCCGCCAAGGTCAAATACAGCAATCTTTAGATCCTGTGACTTTTTATCGAGGCCGTAAGCAAGTGAGGCAGCAGTAGGCTCATTAATTATCCTTTTTACGTTTAACCCGGCTATTTCACCCGCTTCCTTTGTAGCCTGTCGTTGTGAATCACTGAAATATGCAGGCACTGTAATAACAGCATCTGTCACCTCCTGTCCCAGATAATCTTCAGCCGTCTTCTTCATCTTCTGAAGTATCATTGCTGAGATCTCCTGGGGAGAATACATCCTGTTATCAATTTTTACCCTCGGGGTGTTATTATCACCTTTAACAACGGTAAATGTTACTCTTTTTATCTCGGTATTTACCTTATCATATGTCTCTCCCATGAACCTTTTAATAGAGTAGATGGTCTTTTTAGCGTTTGTAATAGCCTGACGTTTAGCAGGATCACCTACTTTGCGCTCGCCATTTTCTACAAAAGCGACAATGGAAGGGGTTGTTCTTTTCCCTTCGCTGTTGGGGATAACCACCGGCTCATTTCCTTCCATTACGGCGACGCATGAGTTTGTTGTTCCAAGATCGATTCCAATTATTTTTCCCATTTTATAATTTTTAAGAAATTTCAATTTATGACAGTATAATATGCAATGATTATGCCATTAGAGTTATTTCCTCATTTTATGTAAATATGGCACCATGAGTTTATCCTGGTTGAATTAAACAGTACATTTTAAAAACATTACTGCCAGTTGTTTTACCCCCCATACCCCCTGAATGATGACGGTTAACTTTCATATTATTAATTAGTTATGAAAAAGTCCCCTTTAGGAGCTTCATGGATTTAGGAGAAAGTGGTCGAAAATTATCTTCATTTAAAACTTATTTGTGACAAAACGGCAGTTATTGGCATAAGACTACCAGATTAAAAAGATAATTCAATGACAGGATATCATCCGTACAAATTTGTAGCTTTGTCATCTGGAAATAATATATTTATTATTATGTCGATACATAAATCTGTCAGAAGGGTTACAACTCATGTGTTGAATGAGATGAAACTAAAAGGTGAGAAGATCGCTATGCTGACTGCTTACGATTATTCCATAGCAAGGATACTTGATGAAGCAGAGATTGATGTCATACTGGTTGGAGATTCTGCCTCTAATGTGATGGCTGGTTATGATACGACTTTGCCTATTACGCTCGACAATATGATTTATCATGCTGCTTCGGTAGTACGGGCAGTAAAAAGAGCTCTGGTGGTTGTGGATCTTCCGTTTGGAACTTACCAGGGCAATTCAAAGGAGGCTCTTGTTTCAGCGATAAGGATAATGAAAGAGACTGGAGCTCATGCAGTTAAGTTAGAAGGAGGTCAGCAGATAGCTGAATCGATCGAAAGAATTCTGTCAGCCGGAATTCCGGTTATGGGTCACCTTGGCCTTACCCCGCAATCGATCCATAAGTTTGGTACCTATGTGGTCAGGGCAAGGGAAGAAGAGGAGGCCCGTCGGCTTCTTGAGGATGCCCGCCTTTTAGAGAAGATAGGTTGTTTCGCTATTGTTCTTGAAAAAATTCCTGCCAAGCTGGCTGAAGAGGTCACAACAACTTTGAAGATCCCTGTTATAGGGATAGGAGCAGGTGGCAAAACCGATGGCCAGGTACTGGTCCTTCACGATATGCTGGGGATTACCCAGGAATTCTCACCCCGTTTTCTCAGAAGGTACCATAACCTCCATTCAGAGATAAAAGGAGCTGTTCAGAAATATATTAATGATGTCAGAACACAAGCCTTTCCTAATGAAAATGAACAATACTAGCAACCTCTTCAATGGCTGAAATTCTATACGAGGATAACCATCTTATTGCAGTTTATAAGAAATCATCTGATCTGGCCCAGGGTGATAAAACCGGTGATGTTTCCCTGGATGCTGAAATAAAAGAATACATTGCTGAAAAGTACAATAAACCAGGTGATGTGTTTCTTGGAGTTGTCCACCGGCTCGATCGTCCTGTAAGTGGGGTAATTCTCTTTGCACGCACATCCAAAGCTCTAGCACGTCTCAATGAAATGTTCCGGACCAGGGAGGTCAAAAAGAGTTATCTGGCTATTGTCAGGGAGAATCCTCCTGAAGACGAGGCTACTCTGACTCATTTTCTTAAAAAAAATGAGACACAGAATAAAAGTTATGTATATGATAATGAGATAAAAGGATCAAAAAAGGCAAGCCTGGCATACAGGATAGCAGGGAGATCGGAACGTTATTATCTGCTTGAAATTGAACTTCATTCAGGCAGGCATCATCAGATAAGGGCCCAACTGGCAAAAATCGGATGTCCCGTCAAAGGTGATCTAAAATATGGATATCCAAGGTCGAACGAAGATGGTAGCATCAGCCTTTTCGCCCGTAGGCTCGAGTTCATTCATCCTGTAAAGAATGAAAAGATCTCCATATCAGCTCCTTACCCTGAGGGTGATGTCTGGAAGCTTTTCAAAGATACCGGGGTATAAAAAAAATGAGCCGGAAATACCGGACTCATTTTTGGGTTTGTCATGAAAGCCTGAACTGAAATTATTTTTTCTTAATTTGCTTTTTCTCAACTTCTTTGACAACAGCTTTAGTAGCTTGTTCCTCTTTATTTACGTCAAGTTTGTTTTCGATCAGATTAATTATCTCCTTTACTTTAACCTCATCATCACCTTCAACTGAAACAACGATACCGTTTTTTGCTATAACATATTTAGTCTTATTGACATTTGAATCATTCTGGTCAGTACTGACGTATACATCAAATTTCTTTTCTCCATCTTTTCGGATAACCTTATCATCATTAATGTAT
This sequence comes from Bacteroidia bacterium, assembly GCA_041480425.1. GTDB lineage: Bacteria > Bacteroidota > Bacteroidia > Bacteroidales > VadinHA17 > LD21. The sequence goes on along the minus strand of JBGOZX010000103.1, from coordinate 9,386 downwards.
ATGTATTGCTGGCCACACGCTTTAGGGGTCTGAGTCCATCCAATTGAATCTGAGCTTATTACAGTAATTTCCCTGGTCTCTTTTCCGGTACCTTTCTCATCCGGAGAAATTCTGATATAAGCACGTCCTCTGTCCTGTCCGTGCATATATCTATGTTCGTCCCGATCTCTTCCTATATAAATCACTTCACCGTTCTTTAACCTGATGGAATCAAGAACAGGGCTGTTATTAAGCACAGTGTCAATGACAACTTTGGTCCCTGATTCATCAGCAACTATTATCTTTATCTTCTGTTCGCTCTTTTTCTCCTGACCAAAAATCATTGAAAAAGGTAACAGGCTGATAAAAAGGGTGGCAAATACAATTTTAATCCTTCTCATGCCGGGTTATAATTTAGTTTTATTTTACAAAATTACCTTAATGACAGCTAAATACAGTTAAAATCAGGTTAATTAGAGTTAAGGAAAAGTTAAAACCTGCCAGAGAGATAGCTTAAAAACTTAATTTTGCATCATGAGCAGGAATAAATTCATCGGTCTTATATTCATGATGCTAACATCCATCACCGGCATCATCTGGGTACAGATTGTTTGGATTAAGAATGCGGTAAGTATCAGGAATGAAAATTTCAATAATGCGGTGATAGCCAGCCTGAATAATGCAGCAAACACAATCGAATCGTCGCAAAAGATGAGTTTCTTCAACGATTTTATTCTTAATGACCCTGCATTGTTCGGCCATACCCCAGGGGATGTAACCAGCTATATAAGTATCGGAAGCTATTCTTCAGGGGATGGGAATAATGTCAGTTTCAGGATTACCAACCAATCGGTTACAGGGACCATTGATACCAGTGGTAATTTCGGGATCAACAAACCGGTAATAGTGAGTGGAGATACAGCAATTATTTCTGATTCCGGAACTGTTATTATAAATTCAACTGGAAAGCCAGGCGAACTTAGTGTTGTAAGGAACGGTGAAGGATTTAATACTGATGCCGGTGCTGTTTATATAAAAAGACAGGAGTTCCTTGACTGGGTCAGAAAAAGGGCAAGTGATTTTCAGAACATGAGCGATAAGATGATTTCAGAGGTCTACCTGTGGGAAAAAACCCTTGACCTTGATCATAATGCAGTTGGTTATGCCCTTCAGCGATCATTTTTATATTCCGGAATACAGACCCCGTTCGAGTTTGCGATCATCAGGGATGGAAAAGTGCAGGATGGGACCTTTAAAAAATCAGTTAAGAATGATTTTCTTAAGAGTAATTACAAGGTAAGGTTATTCCCTGACAACATTATCAGACAGGATCTTCTTGTTTCTGTGATCTTCCCTGAGCGTACTAATTATGTTCTTGGGTCTATGGGCTTGATACTTGGAGGATCATTGCTCTTTTCTTTTATAATCCTTGCAACTTTTGCGCTTAGTCTTTTTTTCATAATCAGGCAGAAAAAGATTTCGGAAATGAAATCGGATTTTATCAATAACATTACTCATGAGTTCAAGACCCCTATTGCTACTATCTCGCTTGCTGCTGATACAATTACTAATCCGAAAGTAATTAATGATGAGTCGAGTATCAGGCATTTTATAAGTATGATTAAGAAAGAAAACAGCAGGATGAACAAGAAGGTTGAGACCATCCTTCAGATAGCTTCACTCGATAAAAAAGAGATCGATTTTAAATTTGAGAATCTATCTATGCATTCGGTTATCGAGAGGGCGGTTGATACAATTGAAATTCAGGTGCAGCAAAGGAATGGCAGAATAAAACTAAACCTTAATGCGGGTGAACCGGTTATATTTGGTGACAGCGAACATCTTACAAATCTTGTTAATAATTTGCTTGATAATGCAATAAAATATTCGTCAGAATCACCTGACATTAATGTTGAGACATGGAATAATGAAAAAGGGATTATCATGTCAGTGGAAGATAATGGTATAGGAATGACTAAAAGTGTTCAGAGTAAGATATTTGAAAGGTTCTACAGACAGAGTTCAGGTAATGTGCACGATGTGAAAGGTTTCGGTCTGGGCCTGAACTATGTCAGAGCAATTATTGATGCCCACAGGGGTACTATTACTGTTTCCAGTGAAACTGGTAAAGGAAGCCGGTTTGAGATATTTTTACCATTTAACTGGGAAAACTAAAGATGAAAATGAAACCCACATGTTTTTCAAACATGAACACGAATGAATATAATTCTCCAACATGTGGGTTCTGTCAGACCATTAAGAAATAAATCAAATTCTGATGAAACCTGTGAAAATTTTTCTTGTTGAAGATGATCTGAGTTTCGGATCGGTTCTTAAGTCATACCTTGAACTGAACGACTATTCAGTTGAATGGGTTGATGATGGTAAATATGCAGTTGATCATTTCAGGAAAGGTGCATTTGAAATCTGCATCCTTGATGTTATGCTGCCACATGTTGACGGCTTTACAATAGCCAGTGAAATAAGAAAGATCAACAATTTGGTCCCAATTGTATTTCTTACTGCAAAAAAGCTTAAGGAAGATGTTCTTAAGGGTTATGGAGCAGGAGGGGATGACTATGTTACAAAACCATTTGATACCGAAATCCTTCTGGCTAAAATACGTGCAATTCTTGCCAGACGCGATTATCAGACCGGTACGAAAGATATCTTCGAAATTGGCAAATTTGTTTTCAATACCCGGCTTAGAACCCTTACCTGCGGAGAGGATGAAAAGAAGCTTTCACCGAAAGAGGCACAGCTCCTTGAACTACTTGCAATAAATCCAAACGCATTGATAAGCAGAGAGATGGCTCTGAAAAAAATATGGGGTTCTGATGACTATTTTACAGCCAGAAGCATGGATGTTTATATTACTAAACTGAGAAAATTTTTGTCAGAAGATCCAAGGCTAAATATAAAGAATATTCATGGAGCCGGATTTCAGCTTATAATCAGGGAAGATTTAAAGTAAGATTATTCTTATTAAACTGCAAAGGCAGAAGGCAGCCGCTGTTTTCAATAATCTGAATTTTCTTAGTCCCTGAAAGGATTATCCTGATTTGTTTCCCGTTTCTAAGCTCTTCTTCAGCGATAACCTGCCGGCAATTTCCACAGGGAGGAACAGGCTCAACGGTGAATCCCTCATCAGTCAGTGCTGCAATAGCTATTGCCACTGGTTTATCGCCCGGATAATTTGAAACAGAGCCGGAAATAGCACTCCTTTCTGCACAGATCCCTGACGGAAAGGCAGCGTTTTCAACATTTGAACCGCGGACTATCGCTCCTGTTTCAAGTCGTAAAGCTGCTCCGACCCTGAAACGGGAATAGGGAGCATAAGCATTCAAAGCTGCCTGTTTTGCAGCATTAACAAGTTCCTGATCCTCTGGATTCAGCTCTTCAGGTTTGTCAAATTCCTGGTAGTTGAATAAAATATTTTTGTTTGTCTGCATAACACACTTATTCAGTTTGGGTTACAAAGGTAATAATTATTGACCAATAGTAATTCCTGTATTAAATTTCTATGTGTATAAATAAATATTGTCATGGTGGCCATTTTTCCTATTTTTGCCTGAAACAAAAATGATGTGACAAGAAAGGCAATTTATTTTATTCAGATAGTTTTATTATCAACAGTTGCATCCTGCAGGGTTTACAGACCTCCTGTTACCCCTGCTGTAAACAATGGCTCTGCAGCCGATTATATAAACAGTTATAAAGATTTGGCAATAAGTGAGATGAAAAGGACAGGAGTTCCTGCCAGTATTACTCTTGCCCAGGGTATGCTGGAATCGGATTATGGACGAAGCAATCTTGCCAGGATGGGAAATAATCATTTTGGTATAAAATGCCACAACGACTGGAATGGTCCTACCATATTGAAACACGATGACAGACGAAATGATTGTTTCAGGAAATACCAGAAGTCGGAAGATTCATTTTATGATCATTCAGATTTTCTAAGATCGGGTTCCCGTTACAACTTCCTTTTCAGTCTCGATCCAACCGATTATAAAGCATGGGCTCACGGATTAAAAAAAGCAGGATATGCTACAAATCCCGACTATGCATATTTGCTGATCAGAAAAATTGAGGAGAATAACCTTTATAATTTTGACCGCGGTTATATGGCAACCGTTGCAAACCCTCAGGTTGCGGCTCCGGTAAGAGAGGAGAAAGCGATTACCAGGATGGACAGTATTGAACCACCTCCCCCTGCACAATCAGGTAACAGCAGTTTTGGAGCGGTTATGGCACGGGTTCCGAGGGTCATGGAGAATAACAGGATTCAATATATTATTGTGAAAGACGGAGATACCAGGGAGAAACTTGAGACAGAATTTCAGTTATTAAAGTGGGAGCTGGCAAAGTATAATGAGCTTGACGAGGATTTTATACTGGTCCCGGGTCAGGTACTTTATCTTCAACCTAAAAGAGAAAAGGCTGAGGCTGGAAAAGAATTTCACAATGTGGAAAATGGAGAGACAATGTACATGATATCCCAGAAATACGGGATTAAGCTAAGAAGTGTTCTTGAAATGAACAGAATGGAAGAGGGAACGGAACCCATTCAGGGGCAGAAAATATGGCTACGGGGATTAAAACCTGTTAACTGACAGCTAATGAATAATCATCGATCCTGAATCCTCTCAGGAATTCGACAGTACTCATCTTGTTTTTTCCTTCAAGCTGAAGAAGAACTATTTTGATAAATCCTCCATTGCAGGCAACCTTTATATAATTCTTTCCATCGGAAATAACTTGTCCAGGTTCATACAGATGTTCAGCAAATTCAGGTTGACTTTCAAATATTTTGTATGAATAAGTCGCATTTATATTTTTGAAAGCTGATCTTGCACAAGGGTGGGGAGCAAGCCCTCTTATTAAGTTGTGGATCTTCTGAGGATCATTATTCCAGTTGATTATGCAATCTTCCGGGTGTATCTTGGGGGCTGGTTTCAGAATTTCCCCGGGAATTATAAATTGTGTCTGTGGATGCGGTTTGATGCGATTTTCAGCAATCGCTTCGAGGGTTTTGATAACCAGCCTGGCCCCGTGTTTCATCAGCTTATCGTGGAGGTCTCCTGCATTTTCAAACGGGAATATTGTTACCTCCTCTCTGAGAAGGATACTACCGGTATCTATTTTATCGTTGATCAGGAATGTGGTTACGCCGGTCATTGTCTCCCCATTGATAATTGCATGATTTATTGGTGCTGCACCCCTGTAATCAGGTAAAAGTGAGGCATGCAGATTAATTGTACCTATAGAAGGTATTTTCCAGACTGCTTCAGGAAGCATCCGGAAAGCTACAACAATGAAAACATCAGGATTTAGATTACTCAGATGGTCGATGAAATCTCTATCTTTAAGATTAACAGGTTGAATAACTGGCAGATAACTGAATTCAGCAAATTCTTTGACTGCTGATTTGGATATATTTCTGCCTCGTCCTGCAGGTTTATCGGGTGCTGTTACTACTCCCACTACATTATAACCATTCATCAGCAGGGAGCCAAGAGTAGCTACAGCAAACTCAGGTGTCCCCATAAATACTATCCTGGGACTTTTCATGAATGGTCAATACCTTTAATCAATCAAATCTACAAAAAATATCAATCCTTCACAATATGTTTGTAGCATGTAAGGTTATGCCCCATTTTATTGGCTTTAGTCTTGAGATAGAATTCGTTATATGGGTTGGATGGTATCTCCAGAGGTATGGTTTCAACTATTTTAATCCCGTACCCTTCGAGGCCTGCCCTCTTTACAGGGTTATTTGAAATAAGACGCACTTTTCCCAATCCCAGTTCTCTCATTATGCTTGCACCGACCCCATAGTCCCTTTCATCTTCGCCGAATCCCAGTTTCAGGTTTGCCTGCACTGTATCCATACCTTCATCCTGAAGCTTGTATGTTTTTATTTTATTCAGCAAGCCAATTCCTCTTCCTTCCTGGCTGAGATAAATAACAACGCCCTTTCCTTCGGACTCAACCATTTCCATAGCTTTATGCAGCTGGGAGCCACAGTCACATCTCATTGAACCGAATATATCTCCGGTAAAGCATGATGAATGTAATCGCACAATTACTGGCTCATCTTTTGTCCATGTACCTTTGACGAGAGCCGCATGTTCAAGGCCGTTACTGGTTTGTCTGAAAGGAATGAATTCAAATTCTCCGTGTTCGGTAGGCAGTTTTACCTTTTCTCCTTTTTCAATAATTGAATCTCTCTCAAGGGTAAAAGTGATGAGGTCTCTGATGGCAATTATCTTTATGTCAAATGTCTGTCTTAATATCTCCAGGTCAGGTAACCGTGCCATTGATCCGTCATCATTCATAATTTCAACGAGTGCTCCTCCGGGCTGTAAACCGGCCATGCGTGTCAGATCGACGACAGCTTCGGTATGTCCCGCTCTTCTGAGAACTCCTTTCTCTTTTGCTTTAAGCGGGAAAATATGTCCCGGACGACCCAGATCGGAAGCTTTTGTTGCAGGATCAACCAGAGACTTAATAGTAAGAGCCCGGTCTTTTGCTGATACGCCGGTGGTGGTTTCCCTGCTAAGAAGATCGACGGATACAGTAAACTGTGTTTCGTGAAGGGATGTATTGTTTCCTACCATCATATCAAGTTCAAGTTCTTCACATCTCTCTTCAGGAAGAGCTGCACAGATCAGGCCGCGGCCATGCTTTGCCATGAAATTCACTATTTCGGGTGTAATAAGTTCAGCCGAACAGATAAAATCCCCTTCATTTTCCCGGTCTTCGTCATCCACCACAATCAGAAGCTTACCCTTCTTAATATCTTTAATTGCCTCTTCAATCGTGTCAAGTTTTATATCGTTCATTTTAATATTGTTTTATTGTTCCTCAAAAGCGGGATTACGACGTGTTCCAATAATCACAATCCTGTATAAAGAATCCTTAATCTTTTTGAAAAACACCAGATAAGTGTCAATGTTCATTATAACTGAGTCAGTCGAGGCTTTATATGTCAGGTATATACCTATTGGAAGCAATATATATGATGCTGCCCACATACCTGCAACAGTACTGACAAGATTTTCTTCAACCAGTTTCTCACCCGAAAGAGAGATTACATACCAGATTACAAAGAAGAGAATAGAAATAACTGCCGGAGTACCAAGACCTCCTTTCCTGATTATAGCTCCAAGAGGAGCGCCAATGAAGAAGAAAACCAGGCAGGCAAAGGAGAGGGTAAATTTCTTGTGCCAGTTTACCTCGTAGCTCTTTATATGTTTAACCTCGATATGGAGTGATTCATTTTTCATAGTCAAATAACTGCTGCCATCTTTCAGATTATCAATAGCTTTTATCAGAACGGTTCTTTTATCATATACCGTAAGCGAGTCGAAGAGAACTTTAGTATCAAATACCGGTTCCTTAGAAGCAGGGGAGAAATCCTGTTCTTTAGCGAAGTTTTCAAGGTAATTTTTTTCTGTATATAGCTTTACGTTATTGAATTCCTTAAACTGGACATTGACTCTGTTATTATATTTTTTATTAAGAGAATCGATGCAATATGTTAATTCTGAAATATTTTTCATAGAAGAATTTGACTTAAAGAGATCCATTCCACTGCGTTCAAGGTCGAATCCCGAGAGCGAAATAACAAGAGTCTGTTCCTTAAAAAAATCCTTCCGGAAAGGATACTTTTTTTCAGAAGGGCCCACATTTTTTTCTTCCATCTCAGTATAAGAATAACCGTTATAAAGAACCATTATCATTGCGGTTTCATCGGGAGCTACCCTCATATAACCTGAGTCGGCATAAGTTACCGAAGTGTTTCCTTTGTTATCGCGGTGATCATAAATATACAATTTGTCGAAGCGGTTAGTAACAGGATCTTTTGAAGTTATTTTAATGCTGAATCCGTCTATATCGTTATTAAATGTACCTGACTGAATATTGATATCGGGGCGTTTACGCCTGATATCATACAAAAGGGTTCTTGCCTTGTTGTATGAATAGGGAAGGACGTTATTTGAAAAAAAGAAAGATATCACAGAAATAAAAGCGATGAGGATGATTAGTGGTCTCATTATCCGCTGCAAAGGTATCCCCGATGATTTAAGGGCTGTAAGTTCGCTGAATTCACCCATGTTCCCGAATGTCATCAGTGCGGCCAGAAGAATAGCCAGGGGAAGTGCGGTAGGAACAAAGGATAATGAGAACTGGAATATTAGTTCAGCCAGTATTTTCACCTCAAGACCCTTCCCGGCAAGTTCATCGACATACATCCAGAGAAACTGCAAAATCAGAATGATAATCACAATGAAAAATGTGAGTATAAGAGGGCCGATAAATGATTTTAGTACAAATCTGTCAAGCTTCTTCACTTCAGGTGAAATTAGATGGCAAAACTACTTGATTTTTATCAAAATTAACTACCTAAAAGTCTTTTCAGATCTGCAATCTGTGTATCCCAAAGATAAATAGCATCTTCCTTTTCATCGGGTTCGGCGAAGTCGGTAATTAGTAATGCCAGATCCCCGGTAAGTTCATGAATAATAATTTTAAATTCAAAGAAGTTGGATTCTTTATCATCCATATCAATCCATTCAAATCGTACAAGTTTATTCTCTTTGATGGCTGACAGACGGGCTTTTAATTCGGTTTTATTCCAGTGGAAAGTAAACAGGTGGTTACCCTCCACAGTAACGTTATCAGCAAACCATTCGCCAAGTCCTTCAGGAGTACTAAGTCGTGAGAAGAGCACTTTTTGTGAACAGTTTAGAGTATATTCCAGTTCATATGTCATTCTCATGATAAGAAGCGGGCTTTTAAGGATACTATCCTGCAATTTAGAAAAAATAATTAAAACAAAAAATCGAATTGGTTTTTTGGCTTTTACTAATTATATTTGCACCCGCAAAACAGAAGTTGGCGAGATAGCTCATCCCGATAGCTATCGGGAGGTTAGATCGCAATATAGAAATGAAGATTTTTTTTTGGCGAGATAGCTCAGTTGGTTAGAGCGCATGATTCATAATCATGAGGTCCGGGGATCATTCCCCCGTCTCGCTACGCTGAAAATGAGGCAGTTATGAAAATTAAAACATAGCTGCTTTTTTTATTGAATACATAGCTGAATACACGGAATTTCACCCCTTACCTTACTCTGAACTAAAAAACCCCGGCTTTTTAGTTCCGGGGCTTCATGAAGGAGGAGCGACCCTCACGGATAACTCACCCTTCACTCTCCTTTTTTTGTTTTAAAAAATTTAAAAATTAAATTCTTTCTAATAAATAGGTTTGAGTGAGTCATTTGGAACAATCGCTTTATCATCAATAATGGGAGAATCAATAAAATCAAATTTCAAAAACTGTTTTTCTAATTTGTGTCCTATTTTAAATTCAATTATACCAAATAGATAGAATAGATT
>JBGOZX010000102.1:0-15782 GCA_041480425.1 Bacteroidia bacterium | reverse complement strand
TGCCGGAGTTGGATTGGCAGCAAACGCAAAACCTTTTTCTACAGAAGAAAAGGTAGCGAATGATATAACAAGCTTTCAGAATGCACCCCTGTTTTCAGGAGCCACCAAATTTGGGAACCTTATATTTATTGCCGGAAAAGGCGCCCATGTTGCTCCTTTTGAGATCAAAGCCCATACAGAAATTGTACTTAAATCACTCGAGGAAGAACTTGTAAAAGCAGGCTCATCCATGGAAAAAGTACTGAAGGTAACAGTATATCTCAATGACATAGCCGATTACAAGGGTATGAACGAAGTATACAAGGGTCGTTTTGGCAAGACTCCTCCGGTACGATCCACCATAGCAGTGGCAAAAGGCGGTGTGCCGGGAGATTCTCTGGTTGAGATGGACTGTATAGCATATATCTGAACTGGTATTAATGAACAGACGAAAGCATGATTATCACAATAATAACTTACTGAAATGAAACGTAGAGAAGTAATTAAAAACTTGTCCATTCTTCCTGTATCAGGGATACTATTAGGTAGTTCTCTTCCATTTGAATCAATGCTGGATGTCCCTGTTGCCTCTTCTGCTGCTAAAAGAGATTTAATTAAAGAACTTGGCTTACGTAAATTCATCAATGCTGCAGGCACTTACACTTTTATGTCTGGCTCTCTTATGCATGATGAGGTAGTAGAAGCAATCATGTCCTGTTCCAAAGAATTTGTTTTAATTGATGATGCACAGGACAAAGTTGGAGAGAAAATTGCCGCTTTATGTCATGCAGAGGCAGCTACTGTAACAGCCGGGTGCTGGTCCGCTTTGGTGCTTGGTACTGCAGGTGTACTTACAGGAATGGATATGAACAAGGTGGCACAACTACCCAACATAGAAGGCATGAAATCGGAGGTTATTGTGCAAAAAACACACAATCAAGGATATGTTCATGCCCTCACTAATACAGGAGTCAAGATTGTTGAAATTGAAACTGCTCAGGATCTGGAAAAAGCTGTAAATGAGAAAACTGCAATGATGTGGTTCCTGAATTATGCTGGTCCCGATGGTAAAATATCGAATGAAGAATGGGTAGCTCTGGGGAAAAAATTCAAAATACCAACTATGATTGATATAGCTGCCGATGTTCCGCCAGTGCAAAACCTCTGGAAATTCAATGATATGGGGTTTGATCTCGTTTGCATTTCAGGGGGTAAAGACCTTCGTGGTCCACAAAGTGCAGGAATTCTTATGGGCAAAAAAGATCTGATTGCTGCCGCACGGTTAAGTGCTCCTCCCCGAGGTGGGAATATAGGCCGCGGGATGAAAGTGAACAAGGAGGAAATTCTGGGTATGTATGTTGCCCTGGAAAAATTCATCAACATGGATCATGAGAAAGAATGGAAGATATGGGAAGACCGGGTTGCCATTATTGAAAATGCTGTAAAGAAAGTCAACGGTGTAACCACCAGGGTTACAGTTCCTCCTGTTGCAAACGTGACACCTACCCTGTATATTTCATGGGATATCAATAATGTAAAGGTATCCCGCGATGAATTTCAGAACAGACTGCGAATGGGTGTTCCTTCTATCGAAGTTATGGGTGGCAACGACGAAAGCGTTGTTATAACTGCCTGGATGTTAAAGCCTGGTCAGGAAAAAATCGTGGCAACTCGAGTATTTGAGGAGTTGAACCAAGCGGCAGTCTAGGAAAAGTCCGGAACTTCAAGAACTTAAAATAATTAGTCATTCCATATTAAAGGATCAGTTACGATCGTCTTAAAAATCTAAAAGCATGAGAAGAAAATCTTTATTAATTCTTTTAATTCTGTTCATGATGACAGGGTTTGCTATGGCGCAAACCTACAGTATAGTAATAAAAGGAGGTCATCTTATTGACCCAAAAAATAACATCGATGGTTTAATGGACCTTGCCATCAATGATGGTAAGATTGCCATGATAGCAAAAAACATAGATGAAAAAGAAGGGAAACAGGTTATTGATGCCAGGGATATGTATGTCACCCCTGGCATTATAGATCTCCATGTGCACGTTTTTTATGGAACAAAGATGGATCAGTCATTAATGAATGGTCCGAGCTCCGTAGCTCCTGACGAATTTTCCTTTCGGGCTGGTGTAACCACTTTTGTGGATGCTGGAAGTTCCGGATGGAGGGGATTTCCGGATTTCAAAAGGCAAACAATTGACATGTCTCAAACCAGGGTACTTGCTTTTCTGAATATAGTTGGAGAAGGTATGAGAGGAGGACCGTTCGAGCAAAATATCAAGGACATGGATGCCCATAAGACAGCTGAACTTGCCAAAACTTATCCAAATGAAATCGTTGGAATCAAGTTGGCACATTATAACGGACACGAGTGGGCACCAACGGACAGTGCAGTTGAAGCCGGGCGGCTTGCGGTTCTCCCTGTAATGGTAGATTTTGGATTGAGTACTCCCCCACTTTCCTTAGAGGAACTGTTCACGAAGCATCTTCGTCCGGGTGACATCTTTACGCACGCCTACGCATATTGGCCAGATACCCGTGAAGCTCCTGTCGATGAAAATGGCAAGGTCAAGCCAATTTTTTTTGAAGCGCAAAAAAGAGGAATAATATTTGATGTGGGTCACGGAGGAGGCTCCTTTTTTTGGAGCCAGGCCATCCCTTCCATCCGGCAGGGATTTATAGCTGATGCTATAAGTTCCGATCTGCATACGGGAAGCATGAACAGCGGGATGAAGGATATGGCTAACCTGATGTCCAAGTTTCTCAACATGGGCCTGTCCGTACAGGACGTCATTCTGCGTTCTACCTGGAATCCTGCCAAAATAATCAAAAGACCTGAACTTGGAAATTTAAGCGTAGGAAGTGAGGCTGATGTGGCAGTTTTCAGCCTGAGTAAAGGGAATTTTGGATTTCTCGACATAACCGGAGAAAAAATGAAAGGAACACAGAAGCTGGTAGCCGAGTTAACGATCCGGGCCGGTAAAATCGTCTGGGACCTGAACGGTATTGCTGCAAATAAAGAGAGGAAATAGGCAACCTTTCAGTGTGACCTGTATTGATTTACGAAATAAAAAATTCTATTTGTATAATTTAAATTCGTTTTTAACCATAATTATTTCACTATGAAAACAGAAAGAAGATCCGTAATAAAAAAAATGTTTGCCTCTGTGGTAGGCTTAACAGGACTTGGATTGGCAGCTAATGCAAAAAACTATACTTCTGAAGAGAAGGAAGTACTGAATGTAACCAGCTTTCAGGATGTACCATTGTTTTCAGGTTCCACCAAATTTGGAAACCTTGTATTTATTGCCGGAAAAGGTGCCCATGTTGCTCCTTTTGAGATCAAAGCCCATACTGAAATTGTACTTAAATCACTCGAGGAAGAACTTATAAAAGCAGGCTCATCCATGGAAAAAGTACTGAAGGTAACAGTATATCTTAATGACATAGCCGATTACAAGGGTATGAACGAAGTATATAAGGGCCGTTTTGGCAAAACTCCTCCGGTACGTTCCACAATAGCAGTGGCAAAAGGCGGTGTGCCGGGAGATTCCCTTGTTGAAATGGATTGTATTGCTTATATATAGGATGTGCCAGCGGTGGAGAACCTTTTCAGATTTCAGGTAAATATCACCATTTCCCGTTCAGCATCCCAGCCCATGCCTTTTACGTACATGTTGTAAAGCCCTGGTTGCGAGAATCCATCCCATACCACCTCATGCTTTCCAGGCTCGAGGTCGTCTGCATGTAGACGCCAAACTACTTCGCCATGACGGTTCAGGATATCCACAAAAACGTCACCTTTCTCCGGAACAGAAACCTCCATGACAACCTTGTCACTTGAATCTGTACCGAGTGCCCTAATAGAAGGAACTTCATTTTGGGAAAGCTTGCCGGTTTTCCATGAACTGTAGTCGAAAGGTTCATCGCACATATGGTATTTATCTTCGTTCAGTCCGTTATAATTTCTTCTAAGATAATAAGTAAGGAGTGGTGTCCTTTTTAAAGAATCAAGTTTTACCAATTTTGCCTGTCCGTTTTCCCAAAGATAAACCGGAATATCAAATGGGTCCAGAACATTTGAAACACCACGTTCGATGCCAATATGGAAAAGGCCAAAATTCCCTGGTTCATGACCAGCAAGCCAGTGTGTTATAATATCGACCCTGAAAGCATCCTTTCCGAAAATTATGTTGTTACTCATAAAATCCATGGCTTTGCCATTATGAGGTCCGCCGGAGAAACCGTCGCCATCGCGGCCGTATATACCCTCGACAATATTTATTCCAGTGGGCGTAACACTGTAAGAATCAATCATTCTCTGAACCCATTGCTCCATAAAAATTCCGCCGCCGTATGGTGGTCTGTCCATGCGGCTGTTCCAGCGGGGAATGCCATCTTGCACATGTTTTTTATGAAGTTCCGTAATTCTGGACATGTAATCGGGCTGGAAAAAGTTATGGTAACGTTTGTCATATGATTTAAAAATATCAAAATGGCCTCCGCAGAACTGGTGAAATTTTTTAGCGGTAATTCCCTGCAGGTTTTTAATAGAGGCGGTTATTCCCATTAGGTGGGCTTTGAATTTAGCCATATTTATCAGGAAAGTGCCCGGTGCATTCATGGGTGCCATAAAAGCCACTTCCTTGAATACGACTCCGTTAACTTTTCTGAAAATCAGGTCGTCCTTTTCCAGTTCCCAGAAATCCTTTGAGGATAAATCTTTCAGATCAAAATTATTTTTTTGCGCCATCTGGGTCCATCCGTTGGCTTCCCACCGTGAGGGACAGGCACATTCTCTTAAATAATAATCCTTAGGCCCCTTGTTCTTTACAGAATTCAGGAATCCTTCAATAAAATTCAGATCGGTATTGACACCAATTTGTGATAATGCATCCTTGCTGTTATAACCGTTGCAGGTCCAGTTAGGCTTACAGGTTATTTTGGTTGAGTTGGGATAGCCTTCTCCATTGGTAGTTCTAACGAACATCTCATTTGCAAGCCGGGATGCAGCATCATAAATTCCCCTTGTGTCGCTTTTATCTTTTACTGAAGTAAGATTTATAAAAACTGCTTCGGGATGTTCTTTGATAAACGGGTGAAGGTCGAATCCGGCTACCCCTGATGCAGTAGGTTTTGCCATTGCGTTGTATCCTGGTCTCATAAATCCGATAATGCCTGCTACAGAGGAAACTCTTATAAAATCACGTCTTTTCATCATTTTATTACCTTATTCTCGTTTGAACAAATAGGATTTTATTTCACTGTTGTCTGGTTAAAATAATTAAAAATGGGAGGCTGTTTCCCTTTTGTGCCGCAGTAGTACTTCTGGTCAGACTGAACTTTACTTCCCGCTCAAAAATAAACAATTTTATATATGATTTGTTTTTGAATGACTGCTTTTTTTTTGAAAATCTTCTTAATTTATTGGGTATCTAATAGTACAAAAAAGAACAGCGACTTAGGCTCAGGTTGCCAGTGGTTGGCCTTTTGGAACCCTTATCGGCTTATGCACTGCCTTTTGGAGGTGCCGTGTTGCTGTAAACCTGGAATTAATATATTCACCCATATAGATCTGGCCTGACATTTTTTCACCTGAAACGGTGCCCGAGAATATGAATGGGATGTGATCGGCTACATGGCGATCAGCACTGCTAAGCTTTACCTGATCACCTTCGAGCGTGCCAACCATATCGCGCATGGAAAAATCTCCTTTGTGCGAGCCCAGTATCCAGTTGCCATCCTGCTCAATAAAAAAAGCATGCTGGCTCTTGCTGCTGTAGAACTCGATGTCGACGTCCCAGCGTCCGGTGATGTTGGCTGCCGGAGTGTCCATTTCCTTTGATTTTATATTCTTCTGGGAAAGCACGTCGACGATCCGGTCCGCTACCACTTTATCGTTACCTGGTTGCATCTGTCCGGATGAGATTATGATGGAGGTATTTCCAGACTCATCGCTGTAATTGCTATGGACTGCAATCCTGGGTTGCTTCGAGGCCAGCTCCTCAGCCACTTCCGGCCCGTTGATATTAAACTTCTCAGGATCCCAGGAAATGACCAGCGAAGGACTGTGGTTGGAGAGACCTTCAGGCTCATTAATAGTGAATTTCACACCATTAATGGATGAAACCCGCCTGGAAATTGTATCGAGATAGGAGTGCCATGTTTTCATTTTTTCCACATGATCTCGTGCTACCCAGGCCTCAACAGCAGCCAACATGCCCAACATTTCTTCCTTACCAACCTTATTGTCACGACCAGGACCATGGTGTGGCGAACTGGCCTGCCAGGCCGACATAAGTATGTCCTTTCGGCCAAGCAATAGTCCGGCGCACTGAGGACCGCATAGGGCTTTCCCTCCACTATAAGCCACAATCGTGGCACCTCTCTGAAGGTGTACATTAGGTATTGTAAGGTCCTCGGCAGCTGCGTCGATCAGAACAGGGATGTTTTTTTGTTTGGCTATCCCTGCAACAGCTTCCAAAGAAAATGGTTGTCCCGGCAAGGTCTCGTCCCCGGCCATCAGGTAAATCATTGCCGTGCGCGGATTCAGTGCCTTTTCAAGCTCATCTATAGTATCCACTGTGATGATCTTCACGCCAATGTTGCGAATTCCATGGTCGTATGCATTTCGCGAACTCCTGGGAATTACAACCTCTGTTTTGTCGAAACCAGAAAGATTAGGAATTCGGATGAGCCTCTCGGGATTACCGCCTGCGACACATGCAGCAGTTACATGCTTTATCCCTGCAGCGCACCCGGCTGAAACCATTCCCCATTCAGCTCCTGAAAGATCGGCTAATCTCCGGCCGATACCGAAAGCCAATTCGTCATACTGCACGAAGAAACCAGATGCAGCATGCATTGCTGCTACTACCTCGGGCCGTTCAATGGATCCACCAATGATGGTGTAAGTGCCGACGCAATTGATTACAGGATCAACACCGATAGACTGGTAGATATTTGGTCCGGGTACAAGCGGACCACGAGGAGCAGCCAGAATAGACTCAAGTGGGAGAAAACTACCTGCGAACGGTAAAATTGTCAAACTTTTAATTATATCTCTGCGTTCCATATTGATTTTTTTTAATTAAAATTAATTCATCTCTATACAATTATATTAAGTCTAAATATAACCTATGCAATCCATCTGTATCAGATTATCTGCCGGAGGCAGCCCGTTTGGCACAGCCACTGTTGTGCGAACAGGTGGATTTTTCCCAAAACGCCCCTTATACACTTCATTCATCCCGTAATAGTCTTTGATGTTATCAAGAAATACGGTTACTTTCAATACTTTTTCCATTGAAGAACCTGCTTTTATGAGTTCTGCCTCCATAATTTTAAGTACATTATCAGTATGTACCTTGATATCACCATCAAGACGTGCTCCTCTGCCAGATATAAATACTAGGTTTCCTAACTTAGTGGAAGCCGAAAACAAGGGTACGTCCTGAAAGTTTGTCACGTTCAACGCTTCCTTTTCTTCTGCAGAATTGATTTTTGCGCTAGCCGTCAATCCAAGTCCCGTCATACCAATTATTGATGTAAACAGCTTTTTTAATACGGTTCTTCTTTGTGTTTTCATATCACGAAATTTTTTATTTAAAATTTAATCCCCTATTTATTCAACCAATTCTGCGCTGCGATACCATTTTGATCCCATACAATTTTCCCGGCACGAATGGTCAATTCAGCTTCAAGTCTGCTATCACCGTCCATTTTATTACCACCTGCATCAACAAAACCAAAGCTACCCTTTCTTACGCTCAATACGGCAACATCTGCTTCAGCACCTTCGCTCAATTGTCCGAGGTCATCCCGTTTGATGGAATTAGCAGAATTCCATGTAGCACGAAATATTATATCTTCAATAGTCATGCCCATATTCAAATATTTAGACATGATATCGAGCATATTTTTCATTCCGGAATTCATACTGAAACGGTGCAGATCAGAGCCAAAAGAATTGGGTAAAAGCCCTTGTTTCAGTGCCGGTATTGCTACAGAGAAATGGAACATGGCACCACCATGCCCAACATCAAACCGGATTCCCTTTTTTTGGGCTTCCAGCACATAAGGTCTGACCCTTCCTTGCTCATCGAGCAGGCATGTTCTGTCAGAAGCAATGCAAAAAGAATGTGTATAAATATCTCCGGGCCGCATTCGATCCAATATTTCTTCTAGCGGAAGTAAGGGAAGGTGACATTCTACCAGGAGTGGTACATTTGCTATACGTCCTGCTTCCAGTGCTCTTTCAAAAGGGGTCCATTCACTACCGCGATAATGTCCGATTTTCACACCAACAATAATATCGGGAAATTGCTGAATGACAAGAGAAGTCATACGGGAATCCATATCATTGATATCCTCCTCAGAAGGAAATCCTGTCATACCTGAACCTGCAATGTTCAGAAAGGCTAGTACGCGCGTTTGGGACCGATCAATAACCTGTGTCTTGAAAACCGGGAAATTCCGCCAGCCCGAAGTTCCGGCATCCACAACTGTTGTAATGCCAGCCTTAAAAGTAAAATCATCCGGAGATAAGCTTGAAAACCCATCTGCAAAACCCGAATTACTTCCTACAAAAACGTGCGTATGAATATCTATGAGTCCGGGTGTCACATACAAACCACTTGCATCAATTACCTTTTTGGCATTATTTGCAGGAATTACAGGGGCTACTTTAAAAATTTTTCCATTTGTAATGGCAACATCCATTTGAGAATCTATTTTATTTTTTGGATCAATTACATGACCACCTTTCAATAAAATATCGATCTCCTGAGCCTGTGCAATAGCCGGAATAAAGAAAAGAAAGAAACCAAGAACAATAGAGGCTGCAATGTCGGAAAACACGTCTATTGCCCGGTCTTTGAATACGAAATGATTTAAATGCATGATCTTCTCCAGTTTATGATTCAATTAATATTTTTCAATAAAAAATTACTTGACGTCTTCTGCTGCCTGACTGATCTTACTGAGGCTTAGCATCCCACATAGGCGCACTAATGCCGTTCAGATCCCAAACGATTTTTCCGGCGCGGATCGTTAGTTCGGCTTCCAGTTTTTGCGTTCCTGTCATTTTTTTCCCACGCACATCAAGAAATCCGAAATCTCCTTTTCTTATGGTAAATACTGCAACATCAGCCACAGTTCCTACACTTAAATTACCCAAATCGGGCCTTTTGATGACATTAGCAGGATTCCATGTAGCACGTAAGACAACGTCCTGAAGGGACAAACCCATATTGAGAAACTTTGACAACAGGTTGGCCATATCCTTCATCCCACTATTCATACTCCCGATATGCAGGTCGGAGCTGATGACATCAGCAATAAATCCCTGTTGTATGGAAGGGATTGCCTGACTCCAATGAAAAGCGCCGCCACCATGGCCCACATCGAATATTATCCCTCTTTTTTGTGCTTCAAAAATAAATGGTTTAACCTTACCATTTTCATCAACAGGAACTTCCCTGTCATTAGGTGCATTTGCATAAGTGTGCGTCCAGATATCGCCAGGACGAAGGTGCTTCATAAACAGCTCTTCGATAGACAGCGGAGGATGATGTTCACCAAGGTCAACCATAACCGGGACATTGGCCAACTTACCTGCTTCAACTGCAAGATCTACCTGTGTAAAATCCGCACCCCAATAATGAGCCGATTTAATACCTACTAGGATATCCGGGAATAACCGATTTATCATATAGGCTGACATAACGGGATTCATATCTGTTATATCCTGTTCTTCAAATCTTCCTAACATTCCAACACCTGCAATATTTAAGAAAGCCAGCACTCTTGTTTGTGATCTGTCAATCGTTTGTTCTTTAAAAACGCGAAAGTTTCTCCATCCTGAAGAACCTGCATCAACCACTGTAGTCACGCCGGCCCTGAAGGTGAATCCATCGGGAGGCAGTGCATCCCATCCATTGGCAATATAAGAATCAGGATCTGTACCATGAAAAGCATGAACATGCATATCAATAAGTCCGGGTGTTACATACATACCACTTACATCAACTACCTTTTTGACACTTTTTACAGGAATGTCTGGAGCAACCTGAAATATTTTGCCATCAACAATGGCAACATCCATTTGAGAATCTATTTTATTTTTTGGATCAATTACATGACCACCTTTTAATAAAATATCTATTATCTGAGCCTGTGCAATCTGAGTTGAAGCAATGCAAACAAAGAAAAGCAGTATTAATGCAGGCACAAATACTGAAACCCGTTTTCGGTTTTTAAATATGATCATTTTTTTCATTTAGTTAATTTAATATTCATGTTGTAAGGCCAAAACCGGAGGAGATTCATTATCTGGAAAATCCCTGTCACACTATGATTGGTAATCAGGAAATTACCGATAAACTTCAGTAAATATACAAATCTTATTGAACCTCAGATTCACTATCAACTGTAAATGTTTGTTAACATAAAAAAAGACAGGTTAAAATCTAATATAAGATAATTACTATTCGTTCAGATTTTATATTTTTACGCAATTACAAATTAATATCTTAATCATGAATAATAAAAATAAGTTAACCATCCTTAATCTTAAAGGGAAATTAAGCGAAATAAGATCTTGGATGAATAGCTATCATATTCCTCCCAGATACTTTGCATCTTGTGCTGCAATAATTGTTGTTTTGGTTTCTTTTCCTGACACGCTTGTAAAAGCTCAGGAATCTGCCGTGAATGGTCAACCGGGTAAACACTCAAATGTTATAGGAATTTCAGCAAAGAATTTTTATACTGCAATTGTTGATAATGACAATATTAAATGGTTTATAACTGATGTTGGAATTGTAAGTTTTGATGGGGAAAAATGGAAATTACACGATGGAAACAAGAAAGTGCCAACACAGAATCTGAAGGATTTTGCATACGAAGTTAATCCTCATGGGTCAGAGCTTTGGATTGCCTCACCCAATGGGGCAATAGTTGCCAGTCTCCCCATTGATGGCAGAACGGGTGCAACCACTTATCATCCTGAAAACACTTCCATTCTGAGCAAAAATGTGGTTCGTGTAGCGATCGGAAAAAGTCCCATGCGCTGGTTTGGAACGGATAAGGGAGTATCTGCATTCAGGAATAATAAATGGCTTACCCCTTCTTATGAAAAAGTTTATCCTGAGAGTATGTTTCAGGAATTTCCAATAATCTCCATGGCTACTAGTCGCAATGGGGATTCACTCTATGTCGGAACTGAGGGAGCAGGTGTTGTCAGAGTTTTCCGGGATGATGTGGATGGGATTTCCGGTGCATCCGTTTATGCACAATGGGGACCTATTATTCTGCCATCGGACAAAATCTACAGTATTTACATCGCTTCCAATGGTGCCCAATGGTTTGGTACGGACCAGGGTGTTGTAAGGCATATCGGAAATAACACGCTGGAAAACTGGACTGTTTTTACTACCGATGATGGCCTCGTGCATAACTTCGTTCAGGCAATTACTGCTGACAAGAAGGGGAATCTTTGGTTCGGAACGAGAGGCGGTGTATCTGTTTTTAATGGTTCTGAATGGACCTCTTATACAACAGATAATGGTCTGAACAGCAACAATATACTTTGCATTATAGTTGACAGGGATGATGTTGTCTGGGTCGGCACAGATGATGGGGTAACCTGTTACAATAACGGGGAATTTATCAGCTACAAATAATACTTTGTTTGAATTAAATGTTTGATTCATCAAAAACATATCTATTATGAATAAATTATCAAGAAGACAATTTCTAGGTAAAAGTGTAATCGGGGTCGGATCGGCTGTAATTGCATCTCAACTTCCGATGAATCTCAGCGCTAAAATATTTTCCAATTCCGTTAATATGCCCATTGGATTTCAGGTGTGGACAGTAAAGGATATGCTTGTCAAAGATTTTCCGGGAACCTTAAAAATGATGGCAGGCCTGGGATATCAAAGCCTTGAAATGTGCTCTCCTCCGGGATATGAGTCTTCCGGCTTCGGACCCATTATGAAACTGAAAGCCAAGGAGATGAAACAAATCATTAACGATGCGGGTCTGATCTGCGAAAGTTCACACTATGGATTTGATGAACTCAGAAACCACCTTGATGAACGTGTTGAATTTGCCATTGAATCGGGTCAGACACAGATGATCCTCTCCAGTTTCGGGTTGCCTGAAAAAGCATCCCTGATTGATTGGCAAAAAGCCGCAGATGAATTGAATAAGATAGGAGTAAAAACCAAAATAGCAGGTATTCAGATGGGCTTCCACAATCATGACATGGAATTTGAAAAAATTAATGGGACCCTGATCTATGATGCTTTGATGAACCAGTTCGACCCTGAATACATTAAAATGCAATTTCAGGTAGCGGTTATCAACATCGGATATAAAGCTTCCACGTATTTTACAAAATATCCTGGCAGATTTATTTCTGCTCATTTGGCTGATTGGTCTTCGGTTGAAAAAAAGGAAGTATCGGTTGGTCAGGGTATTGTTGACTGGGAGGAATTTTTCTCAACGCTTAAAACAGGTGGAGTCAAAAATATTTTTGTGGAAATGGGAATGGAAACCTTTAAAGCCAGTGCATCTTACCTTCATAGTCTTTGACCATCAGAAAGATTTTTTATAACTAAATCAGAAATACATCCTGTTTGCTGAAAATTTATTCGTTAATTGTGTAATGTTTCCTTCCTCAGGCAAATATGACACTAACTGACTACTACGAAATATTGGGGATACCTGTCAACTCTTCATTTGAAGAGATAAAAAAAGCTTACAGAAAAAAAGCCCGTTTATATCATCCCGATATAAACCATTCGACCGATGCAAAGGATCTGTTTATCAGGATAACTGAAGCATACGATTTTCTTATTACCAATCATGAAAAGATGATTTCTGATGAACAGGAATTTAATAAGGTAATGGAGGATTGGAGAAAGTACAGACAGGACAGGTCACGGCAACGTGCCAGATATTATGCCCAGGCATCATATTCACATTTTAAGAATACAAAATTCTACAAATCAACCGGAATTCTGAACGGTGCAGCAATAATATTCAACTTCGCTATCTCAATAATGGTTCTTGTTTCTACGGTCTTAGGATATATAATCAGGCTCAGGCATCCAATACCGGAACTGGAAATAACTACGACATTTTCATTCGTATTGTTATTGTCATTGAGTATTATACTTTTCACAGTATCTTTTATTTACCTGAAAGCATATATCCAGACATCAAAAAAACAGCGTAAGAAAACATAGCCGCATGGCATGGTTTTTGAGCTTTTCTATATTATAATCCGGACAAATTTTAATTGGAGTATTCAATACATTATGATTTGTCCATAAAAACAAGATCAATATGAAAAACAAAATATCTAAGACTGTAATTGTCTTTGTCTTAACAATACCATTGGTTTTTATGTCGTGCAACAAAACCGGTAATGATAATCTGCCCACAGAACCTGTTCCGATTGATCTTACCACAGATCAGATTTCCCTGATCGAATCAGAAAATTCTTTTGCTTTTGATATTTTCAGGGAGGTGACTCAGAAAGCAGGCGAAAATACAAATTTAATCATCTCTCCTCTCAGTATCTCATGTGCACTTTCAATGACGCTTAATGGAGCCAATGGAGCCACACGCGATTCGATGTTAAAAGCTTTAAGGATTAGAGGGATCTCACCGGAAGTAATAAATAATTCCTACAAGAATTTAACTGAAGCTCTCCTGTCGGTCGATAAACGGGTTTTGATTTCCATTGCAAATTCGGTGTGGACAGAGAATGATTTTGACGTAAAACAACCATTTATGAACATTCTAACGCAATATTATAATGCTGAATCAAAGTCATTTGATATTAACGATGCGAAAGCACCTGACAAGATTAACGCCTGGATAGAAGATAAAACCAATTGTTTAATTAAAGAAATGATCGACAAGTTGAATGACAATACTGTTATGCTTCTGATCAATGCAATTTATTTTAAGGGAAAATGGGAATCACAGTTTGATCCGGATAAAACGGTTCAGATGCCATTTTATAAGTCCGGAGGGGCTTTCTCAGATGTCCCTATGATGAAACAAAAAACCGACTATAAAGTGTTTGCAGGCAATGGATTTATTCTGGCTGAATTTCCTTATGGTCAGGGGAACTTCGTTATGGATATTATTCTCCCTGATAATCAAAATGGTATCGGGGAATTGCTCCCGACTATCGGTGATGCAACTTTCAACAGTTGGGTAAATCAGATGAGTAAAAGAGAAATTGATCTCTCATTTCCACGCTTCAAATACGGTTATAAGAAACAACTCAAAGATATTCTGACAATTATGGGAATGGGCATCGCATTCACAGATGATGCAGATTTTTCAAATATTTCTGATCTGGATCTTTTAATCAACGATGTCACTCATCAGGCCTTTATTGAAACAAATGAGGAGGGTACCGAAGCTGCAGCTGCGACAATTGTCGATATCGGAGTTACATCAATGCCTCCTCCCCCGTTGGTGCTAAAGCTTGACCATCCTTTTATCTATATTATAAGGGAGACAACTACTAATTCAATCATCTTCATGGGAAGAGTTGCCGATCCATCAGCAAATTAATGTGGGGTTAAAAGTCTGTCAAACCCCGCATTCAGACTTTCTGCCGAAAGGTGAAGGTCTTTTTTTATATTCAGCACATACGGCTTAATTTTTTAATTAATTTTAAATGATAATGACAAAGAATTATGAGACTTTTGTTTGCTTTGTTTTTTGCGACATTAATTATCCAAACAGGTCCGGAAGAAAATAGTATGGATAGTCTTTTCCCCATTGTGCAGAATAAGAATACCCTTTTCTCAATTGGGCTGATCGCCGATGTCCAATACTGTAATTGTGAGCCGGTTGGTACAAGATTCTACCGCTCGTC
Organism: Bacteroidia bacterium; assembly: GCA_041480425.1. Taxonomy (GTDB): domain Bacteria; phylum Bacteroidota; class Bacteroidia; order Bacteroidales; family VadinHA17; genus LD21. The sequence continues at coordinate 886 of JBGOZX010000102.1, read as the reverse complement.
GCTTACTAAACTGAAAGAAGCTGTAAATACTTTTAAAAAAGATTCAGCTACATTTATTATCAACCTTGGTGATTTGATTGAAAAAGATTTTAATTCATACGATTCTGTTCTGAATATTCTTAACTCATCCGGATTAAAAACCTATCATTGTACAGGCAATCATGATTATTCTGTCGAACCCCGGCTTAAGGAACAAATCCCTGTCCTTCAATCTTCAAAGAACGGATACTTTTCTTTTGTTAATAATAAGTTCAGATTAATATTTCTTAACGGAAATGAAATAAGCATTTATTCATCAGATGATAAAGAGGTAATAAACCATGCAAATACTTACATTACACGCCTTAAGAATGAGGGCGCAATCAATGCCATCGACTGGAACGGAGGTATAAGTGTTAAACAACTTGGATGGCTTGGTATCCAGCTTTATGAAGCCCTCAGTAAAAATGAAAAAGTTTTAATATTTTGTCACTTCCCTATTGCTCCGGATAACATCCACAACCTGTTAAATCATAAGGAAGTCCTTAATCTCCTTGAAAAATATCACAATATTATCGCCTGGTTCAATGGACACAACCATGCAGGTAATTACTTCAATTTCAATATGATAAATTTTATTACCATGAAGGGAATGGTTGAGACTGAAAACAGCAACAGTTTTGCCTTTGCAGAAGTTTACCATAATAAGATACTTATCAGGGGCTACGGACGTGAAAAGAATCAGATTCTTACCTTTTAATCAGTGATTATAATAAAATCTCCCAAAAATCATTTATGATAAACCTGGCAAAAGAACTCACGCTATATGGACTGATTATGGTGGCTATCGGTTCATGTATAGGTTCGGGAATCTTCGTCACTCCATCACAAATTGCCGGATTGATAC
>JBGOZX010000101.1:0-15842 GCA_041480425.1 Bacteroidia bacterium | reverse complement strand
TTAACGATCTTTTCTGGAATCCCGGAGGAAACCCTGGCCTTAAAAACGAATATGCATACTCTTATGAAATCGGTTACAAGCTTGGCCATGAAATTTCCTCTGAAATATCCATCAGTTCAGAACTGAGCTATTTCAATAATTACATCAGGGATATGATACAGTGGCATCCTGGTGAATATTCTTACTGGACTGCTGATAACATAAAAAACATTAATACAGCAGGACTCGAATCTGAGGTAAGCTTAAGTTATTCAGCAAACAGTTTTAATGCGCTGTTAAATGCAGAATATACGTTTACCAAAGCAAACACACTTAATTCATCTGCCGGCTATGATAATACAAAAAATAAGCAGCTTATGTATATACCTGTAAATCAACTAAATGCTGCATTGCGTTTGAGTTGGCGGAATATATATTCATCATTATTGACCAGTTTCATCAGCCGGAGGTATATTACTGTTGATAACTCCCAATATCTTCCGGAGTACATAATTAATGCACTGAATTTTGGAATGAAGCTGAATTCAAAAAACAATACTTTTGATGTTAATTTCAGTATTGAAAATCTTTTTAATATTAGTTATCAGGCAATTGCCTGGTACCCTTTACCAGGGCGATCATATTCCGTCGGAATATTGTTTCAAACAAAAAAGTAAAAAATGAATAAATCGATAATTCTCGTGCCCTTTGCATATATTATAATGATTTCATGTCTTAGAGACCCTGGTCCCATTATTGGGGATTTAACTGATTCATATATCTCAGGGCCTGGGGTATATATTCTGAATGAGGGTAATTTCAGATCGGGAAACGGTTCCCTTTCTTTTTATTCCTACGATTCAGCAAAAATTTTCAACAATATCTTTCTTACAATAAATGAACGTCCATTGGGAGATGTTCCCTATTCGATGAATATTTTGGGTGACAAAGCTTATATAGTAGTGAATAATTCAGGTAAAATTGAGGTTGTAAACAGGAATGACCTGAAATCAGTTAAAACAATAAATGGACTTATTTCACCACGTTATATATCATTTATTAGCAGCAATAAGGCCTATGTTACCAGCCTGTATTCTGATTCTGTTTCAATCCTTGACCTGTCAGCCAATGTAATATCCGGATATATAAATATTGGACGGCCATCTGAAGCGATCATGACTTCTTTTGACAAATCCTTTGTTGCACATTGGACGGGAGGTAATAAGATACTGGTCATAAACACCTTAAATAACCAGGTTGTCGATTCAGTTGAGGTTGGCATAGAGCCTGAAAGTATGGTACTTGACAAAAATAATATGCTTTGGGTTCTATGTAATGGTGGCTGGACAAGAGATAATTATGCTGAACTTATCGGAATTAATACTCAGACCAATACTGTTGAAAAAAGATTCACTTTTCCGTCTAAGACCGATTCCCCTACCTGTCTGCAGATTGATGGCAAAGGTGAAACATTATACTATCTTCAAAATGGGGTAAAACGTATGAGCATATCTTCAACCCAATTGCCCCCGGAACCTTTTATTGCTGAGTCTGACCGCCTTTTTTATAAAGTCGGTATTAATCCTGAAAATGGAGAAATATTTATCACGGATGTAGTTGATTACCTGCAGAAAGGCTATGTATTGAGGTACAAAAACAATGGGACATTAGTCTCAGTCATGCAGGCGGAAATTATCCCGGGGGCTATGTGTTTTAAAGTTAATCCGGATTACCAGACTGAATGAATTCCCTGTTTAAAATAAATACGCTGTCATATCCGATTATTAGGAAAAGTCTCTTTCTTCTTATGATCGTTCTTTCCTCATGCACTCTAAAGAAGGAAAAACAAGAAGAAAATGTAAAACTTCAGAATAATTCCATTATCTCATATGCGAATAGATATAGTCTGGAAAGAAAGAATGGGTATTCGCAGGTCTCTGTCATAAATCCATGGCAGGGAGCAAGTGATATAACCCAGAAATGGTATCTTGTTCCAAGGGGATTAAAACCTCCCGAGGGAGTTGATTCTTCTGCAGTTATATTTACACCCATCAGAAAAATAGTCTGCATGTCAACTACACATCTCGCCATGATATCAGCTCTGGATGAAGATAATTCTATTGCAGGAGTTTCAGGGACCGGGTTTTTATATGAAAATAAACTAATCAGAAAAGTTGAAAACGGCCTAATCAGGGAAATAGGCTATGAAGACAATCTGAATAAGGAAATGGTAATACGTTTATCTCCCGACCTGGTAATGGTATATGGTGTTGGGAGTGAATCAGCAGGTTATATCGGGAAGATAAAAGAGCTTGGTATAAAAGTTCTGTTTAATGCCGACTATCTCGAAACTGATCCACTTGGCAAGGCAGAATGGATTAAACTATTCGGAGCACTTTATTGCAGGGAAGCTATGGCTGATTCTATTTTTAAATCAATAGAAGAAAAATACATACAAATAAAAGTTTTTATAAAGGAAAACACAGATAATAATCCTAAAGTGCTGTTAGGACTTCCTTTCAAAGACACTTGGTTTATCTCCCCGGGAAATTCTTATATCAGCAGAATGATAGAGGATGCCGGAGGAAGTTACCTGTGGCATGAAACTGAATCCTCATTTTCCATGCCGCTTGGAATTGAAAATGTATACCTGAAAGCGTTGAACGCGGATTATTGGCTTAATATAGGAAGTGTAAATACCAGGAACGGGATAACTTCTGTTGATCCCCGGTTGGCAGATTTACCCTGTTTTAAAAAAGGAAATATTTTCAACAATAATAAAAGAGTTAATTCCAAAGGAGGCAACGATTACTGGGAAAGTGGTTGCCTTAAACCACATGTAATTCTCAGGGATATTGCTTCTATTCTTCATCCTGAATTGTTCCCGGACAAAGACCTGTTCTATTACATAAAAATTAATTAATCACAACAATTGAAGTGTGAAAAAAGGATATTAACGACAGAATTTATGTCATCCGGAAAGGGGCACAAACTTATTTTTTGCGGTCTTATAATTCTTGTCCTGTTTTTTTTCATGCTTGATCTTTTTCTTGGTTCAGTTAACATCGATCCTGGTGATGTTTTTAAAGCTGTTTTTAACAATTCACAGGGGAATATTGAAACAATTATTCTTAAGTTCAGATTACCTAAAGCGATAACAGCTCTCACTGTCGGCATAGCCTTATCAATTAGTGGATTACAGATGCAGACTGTATTCAGGAATCCAATGGCCGGCCCTTATGTTCTTGGAATAAGTTCTGGGGCAAGTCTTGGAGTTGCATTCGTAATTCTGGGTTTTTCCGCAAGTATTTCACCAGACAGCTTACAGCGGGCAGGAAACTGGGCTATTGCGGCTGCGTCTTGGGCAGGAGCGGGAGTAATAATGATGCTGATCATGTTCATATCAGCAAGGGTAAAAGATATAATGACTGTCCTCATTCTTGGAATTATGCTCTCCAGCGGAATAACAGCTATAGTAAGTATTATGCAATATTTCAGCAACGAAACCATGTTGAAAGCCTATATTATCTGGACCATGGGAAGCCTCGGTAACCTTACATCCTCGCAATTAAATGTAATGTTAATCTCTGTATCATCTGGTGTTATAATGAGTTTTATTTCAGTTAAAATGTTGAATGCGATGTTGTTAGGGGAAAATTATGCCGGGAGTATAGGCTTGAATGTCAGATTATCCCGGATAATTATATTTACAGGAACCAGTATCCTGACAGGAAGTGTAACTGCATTTTGCGGGCCAATAGGATTTATTGGAATAGCTGTTCCTCATATTGCACGGATCTTATTCAAAACATCTGATCATAAGATACTTATCCCGGGTACTATTTTTATTGGTGGCTCCATAATGCTTTTGAGTGACATCATTTCACAGATGCCTGGCTCAGACAATGTACTGCCCATCAACTCAATAACAGCTCTGATAGGAATTCCGGTAGTTATATGGGTAATTCTCAGGAACCGCAGATTTTCAGAAATATTCTGATGAACAATAAAAGGACTGAAATATTATCTCTTGACTCATTGAAAATAGGGTACATTTCAGGAAAAAGTAAAAAAATGCTTCTTCCTCCCCTTAAAGCTACTGCTAATGAAAACGAGCTGATAGCAGTTATAGGAAGAAACGGGATAGGCAAGAGTACTCTTCTTAGAACTATTACTGGACTGCAGCCATCACTTGAAGGGGAAGTTTATATAAATGGTAAGAATCTAAATGAATACTCCAGACTTCAGCTGGCACAAAAGGTTGGTTACATTTCTACAGAGATAATAAAGGTCAGTAATATGAAGGTTTATGACCTGGTTGCTCTGGGCCGGTTTCCGCATACAGACTGGTTTGGTAAAATTGATGCCGGGAATCATGAGGCTGTAATGGACTCCATAAGGAGAGCCGGAATGGCTGATTTTCGTGAAAGATTTGTCAGTGAACTTTCTGACGGGGAACGTCAAAGGGCTATGATTGCCATGGTTCTGGCACAGGATGCAATAATTATGGTAATGGATGAACCAACGGCTTTTCTTGATATCAGCAGCAAATATGATATTTTTCACCTGCTGCATGATTTAACAAGGAAACGGAAAAAAACAATTATTTTCTCGACCCATGATCTGCATGCAGCTATTAGTCAGGCTGATAAGATATGGCTAATGCTTGATGGTGATCTGAAGGAGGGAGCTCCTGAAGATATGATGCTTCAGGGAGATTTTAATCATCTGTTTGATAAATCCGACATCAAATTCAATTCAAATGATGGTAGCCTTACTCTTAGAAGGGAGGAGAAGGGAAGAATATCTGTAGAGGGTGATGGTAATGAGAAGTACTGGACTGAAAAGGCCATAATCAGGGCCGGTTATTCAGTTACTGTTGGAAAACCATTGGCTGTGGTAAAGGTGCTGTCAGGGGTTTATTGCAAATGGATATGTCAGACAGGTAGCTCCATTAATGAGTTTGGATCAATTTATACATTGATTAGTTGGTTAATAAAAAATGAAACCCGGATTATCTGACTATTTTTCTGTAATTTTCAATAAAGGAGGCTATATCTTCAACCGCCAGCTTTTTGGCAATTATGGTTTTGTTTTTGTCAAGAATATAAACCATTGGAGTTGTCTGAACATTGTAATAAAAGCCGAAATTGGATTTCCTTTCGGGATCCCATCCATTGATCCAGGTAAGATTGTTCTCCTCAATATATTTTTTCCATTTTCCCTTATCACCAGCAGTACAAACTGCAAAAACTTCTATACCTTCATTTTTGGCTTTTTCGTAATATGCCTTAAGTTTCGGAGTAGCTTCAATGCAATGACCGCAGTTAGGTTCCCAGAAATATAGAATGGTAAACTCTTTTTCAACGTCGTATAAGGAAACAAAAATTCCTTTGTATGAGTCCATTACAAGGTTTTCAGCCTTTTTGCCAATAAGGTTGGGCCTTATAAGCTCTACCTGTTTCCTGAGGTCATCTTTAAACTCTTTTGAAACCCAGTCAGCTTTTCCTGTCAGGTAAATATCATCAGCCAGTTTGACAACTACCGCATCATGCCCCATTATTTCACTTTCTCTGAAATGATTGAAGAGGTACACTGCAACAAACTGGAATACTTTCTTATTGTTCTTACATTTAACCATTATCTTATCAATCTCCTTATTAATTGAATCAGGAGCCTGAATTACAACATTTGAAAAGAAAGTATTTAGTCTTGCTTGCAGGATCGGCGTCCTGATCAGCCTTTCATCGGTCAAATCCAGGTTGTCAAAGAAATGATCTTTATTATAGTTATATGTAAGAATCCATCTTAATGAATCAGGATTTAACGTTACTGACGGAACATTGATAACCGGTATTTCAACAGGAAGCATTGCTTTTACAAGTACCGAAAGCAGGTTGCCGTTATTCTCCTTTATCACAGTCCGTAAATAGGATTTCATTGATTCCTCCTGCAATTTCTGCTTTTCAGTAAGTATTTTGAGAGAATCAATATTCTGTTTGTTTTTCTGAAGTCTTTTTACCATACTTGAAGCTTTTTGTTGCATTGCAATCCACTTTTTCTGATAATTAATGAAGGCAGAATTTTCGTCGGATCCGGTAAATTTCAGAGTATTAAAATAATCAGAATATGAACATGTAAGAGAAAAGTGCTGGTCTGTTGAAATCAGAATTTCAAAATACTGTTTCCCGTGAATCACAATCAAATAAATCCCCTGGGGTAAGTCTTCCTTCCCCGAAAACACTCCAAATCCTTTATTATCAAGGCTGATAGTATCCTTAAGATATTGCTTATCGCCCAGATGGTAAGCCAGGAAAACAGTTGAATCCTGTAATCCTTCAATAGTAACACCTATCTCATAGCCTTGTTTCAGCTGTCCTGAGGAAAGTAAAGAAGCCGATATTAGGATTGAATAAAGAATTATTCTTTTCATCGTTAAGAATGAATATATTAATCTGGTTCAAAAATAGTCATTGCAATTTCTTTGCCAAAGTAAGATCTTCGGAATATTAAGAAATATATTGTACTTTTGATAAGTAAATCCTGAACAGCTATCAAAATGATGATTTCGATATTGATTCCGGTCAATGATTATGATATTATCGCACTTGTATATAGTATGAAAGGGGGCATGGAAAAGGTTCCGGAATTCTGCGAAATCCTTATCGGAGATGATGGTTCATCGGAGGAATATAGAAATAAGTATCAGTCACTTGATGGGGATAAGGTAAGGATTATTGTGTCAGAAAAGAATATTGGAAGAGCAGCTATCAGGAACAAGCTGATTTTGGAAGCAAAAGGTGATTTTTTCCTTTTCATAGACGCGGATACCATGATTCCGGGCACAGCTGAAGCCTTTTTGCTCAAGTGGCTCGACTATCTGACCTTTGCCAGGGTCATATGTGGAGGAATACTTTATAATGATAGTCCGCCAGGAGACCCTGACAAACTTCTCCGGTGGAAATACGGAAGAAGACAAGAGCAACAAAGAGCTGGGGAAAGGAACAAACACGCACATGCCAGTTTCTCTACATTTAATGTACTTATTGATAAATCAATTTTCTCAAAGTTGCGATTTTATGAGGAGCTGAAACAGTATGGTCATGAAGACACTCTGCTTGGCTACCAGTTAAAAAAAGCAGGAATAGATGTTTTACATATTGACAACGGACTTGTTCATGAAGGTCTGGAATCGAACAGGGATTTTCTGACGAAGACGAAGCTTGGAATAGAGAACCTTAGTAAACTTTATGATAATGTCACTGATAAAAGAACTTTTTCTTCTATTGTAAAAACTCTGCGTATTTATAACCGGCTCAGGATATTACGGCTCACAAGGGTATTTGCAGGTTTATTTATCCGTTACAGGGATAAAATGGAAATACATCTTGATTCATCAGATATTTCACTAAGATTATTTGGATTTTATAAGATAAGTATGTTCTGCACTTATCGCGAAATACACCGGAGAAGGAAGAATCTTCCGATATTCAAAAACTCTGAAGTATTTTTATTTTAAATATCTATTCTTTCAAGATCAATATTCCCGTCAAATCTTTTTTCTGCTCTGAGTACAAAACTGAATCTGTCGGTCATCGTGCAAAGAAAAAAATCTGTTGGAGGTGAAAAATCGAGATTTCCGGGGTTAAAGAAACGTTTTCCCGAACTGTATCTTAGATCCGCAATACTTTTTTCAAAACTTTTCTCTTTCCCTGTCACCATTGCTGCTATAAACTCAGCACATAAAAGATCTTCCTCTGCTGATTCTGTTGCTCTGTAGCCCATAGCAACCAATGAAACATGCTCAGGATTAGCAGACTTAATATATTTTGCAATTGCCGAAGCATTCACAAAACTTCCGGTAATCACTATTTTTGCATTTAATGCATTGACAAGGCCACTGGTACCTGCTGTAGTCGTATGTATTACTATCTTGCCCTCAAGGTTTGCCTTAATTATCTCTGTCGGGCTGTTGCCAAAGTCAAATCCTTTTATTTTTTTTTCATCCCTTTCTCCAACCAGAACAGAATTCCGATACCTTTTTTTCAATTCAAATGCTTCATTTACATCACTCGTAGCAATAAGTTTTACTGCACCGGCATCAGATGCATAGCAGGCAACAGAAAATGCCCTGAATACATCAATAATAACAGTAAGACCTGTTGCTCTTCTGGCTCCCTCAACAAATTCAAGAATCTCTATCTTCATTTCCGTTGAATTCAGGAGCGAAAATAGCAAATATTTTTGTTTCAGTGTGTGTAATAAACATAACAAGATCAGCTATATTAAACGTTTTTGATTTGTGATAATCAGCTGAAAAATTTATGGATTATTTTATTACACACCCTCAGGTATTTTGTATATTTGAGCCTGAGAGTTTTATAATATTTTATATGGATAAACCGCTTTCCTGGATACTTGAGAAGGCCAAACAGTTAAATGATGCTATCTGGCATACCTCTTTGTCTGATATTTCCAAAAGCAAATCTTTTATTATCAAACAATTAAGAATTATTGTTCTTGCTGCCCGCGGCTTTTCAAATGATAAAGTCCAACTCCGGGCTTCTGCTTTGACATTCTATTCATTTCTTTCTGTGATTCCTGTTGCAGCAATTGCGTTTGCCATTGCTAAAGGGTTTGGCTTTGACCAGAATCTTAAAGAACTGATCACAAAACAATTAACGACCCAACCCCAAGTTCTTGACTGGTTGCTCAAGGAAGCCAGTATTGCCATTCAGGAGACCAGAGGTGGCTATATAGCCGGTGTAGGGGTCATTATACTGTTCTGGTCAGTTATGTCGCTTCTTGAACAAATTGAAAGTTCATTTAATCACATCTGGCAGATAAGTTCCTCACGACCCTGGTATCGTAAATTTACAGATTATCTGACTATTATGCTCATTGCTCCTTTGTTTATTATTCTCTCAAGCAGCATAACTATTTTTGTCGGCACGGAGCTTACTGATTTTATGACTAGGGCACCTATACTTGATTTCTTTAAACCTGTTGTAAGCTTCCTGGTCAAACTCGCTCCATATTTTCTTACCTGGATCACACTCACAATTCTCTTTATAATAATGCCTAACACAAAAGTAAAGTTCGTTCCGGCTCTGGTGTCAGGTATCGTTGTTGGTACAATTCTTCAGCTTTTACAATGGTTATATATTGATCTGCAGTTTGGTATTTCAAAACTGAGTACCATTTACGGAAGTTTTGCAGCGATTCCGCTGTTTATAATCTGGCTTCAGAGCAGCTGGATAATCGTGCTCCTTGGAGCAGAACTTTCATTCGCAAACCAGAACTTGTCACGTTATGAATTTGAATCTGAAGCGCTGAATGTCAGTAATTATCAGAAGAGGGCTCTTGTATTGATGATTATGAATATGATAATAAGAAACTTTTCGATGGGTGAAAAGCCTATTGGTGCAGAAAAAATAGCCGGTACTCTTAAAATACCTGTCCGACTTGTTCGTGATATACTTCAGGATCTGAATAATGTGGAACTGGTTTCAATAATTCATGAAAATGAACATAAGGAACGATTATATCAGCCAGGTGTGGATATCAATAAATTATCTGTTAGTTATGTCCTTTCAAGGCTCGATAAAAAGGGTACCGAACACCAGATATTTGCCAAAAGCAAGGAATATAACAGGGTTGTTTCCATGCTTGAAAAGTTTGACAAACTTATTGCCAAGTCGGATTCCAATATATTAATTAAAGATTTTTAGGAATTAGCTTTTTACTATTCTGATCTCTCAGGTAACAGGCAACTTACTTTTCCTGGGTGACTTTTTTCTGTTTTCCCGTTTTCTCTCCATAATGTTTTACAAATTCGATAAAATCGGGAAATGACTGCCATTCATGAAAGAAATAGTGGGGCAATGGTAAAACAATATGTTTGGTGCCGGTTTCTTTTTCCCAGTAACCATTGAGGTTTTTTGCAGGAAATATTCTGTCAATTTCACTTGTGACAGCATAATCCCATCTGAAACCAGGTTCTTTTTGTTCCATTATGCGGTTATATAGCCACCTGAGCTCATCGTGGAGTGATTTTATAGTCCTGTGGGGGATCCTGTCAATATTGCGGAGATATGTCTTCTTATCACCAAACATCCTGAGATAGAACTTCTCCATATTCTCTTCTGTAACATTATTCAGGGTTCCTTCAAAGACATTGAGAGGAATTCCATAATAATCATCAGCAGGTATTGGAGTCCCGTTAACTGCAATTGTGATATCAGGTTCAATCCCGGTCTTAGGGGACAAATACTCTGCTGCCCATACACCAAGCGACCATCCTATAAGTGTGATAGATTTATATGTCTTCATTTCCGGAAGGACAAATGCTTCATCGGCAGAATAGTTGGAAAAAAGAATAAAGTCAAAATCATCATTACAAAGTGGAGTATATACATTCTCATCAGTACCCCATCCTCCGTACAAGACTACGAGATGATCGTTCTTCTCCCTTCTCCTGATATATGTCTTCATTATTTACCCAGGCTTTTAGAATCCTATACTCTACCCCTTTACCTGATATAAACCAAAGATAATTTATTTTTTATTAAACCAAAGTGGTTATAAATAAAGAAGCAGCCATTCCCTGACTGCAGTTAAAAAATAAGAGGAGGAAGGGTTGTCGCGAAAACCAGGGAGCGGGCTTTATTAGTGAGATAATTCCCGTGTCTACTGTCTGATAAAAGGACGGAACCATGGTAAGCTGGCGCTAATCCTTAGGTTCCAGATGTGAAAGTCAATGTCTGCAATACAATCCTGATGATTTTCACTTCCAACCCTTGCTCATCTCCTCTTATACCAATAGTATGAGCTTGGAACAAATCTATAAAAAAATAATCTAAAAATCAAATTAATTCTAAAAAAAATATTACAGATAAAATATTGTCAATAATTGCTAAAATATTGCTTAAATTTGATAGTGCCCCGGTTTTCGAAATAAAAATCATAATAATGGTTGCTGAACTTGAAAAAATTTCATACGATGATGGCGGTGGATTCAGGGCTGCATACATCACAGAGACAGGTGGTTTCTGGCATTTTCATCCTGAATATGAGGTAGTATTGAATGTAAAAAACAATGGGACCCGTATTGTCGGTGACAGTGTTGAACTGTTCGACAGGTATGATATGGTCTTTATTGCCGGTAATATTCCTCACTGCTGGAACTACTACAAGAATGAAGGAACTCTTCCTGATGAACACGGAATTATACTCCATTTTAAGCTTTCATCAATTGGGGAATCCCTATTGTCGCAACATGAAATGCATTCAGTAAAAGAATTATTAGCTGATTCTGAAAGAGGAATTGTTTTTTCCCTGGAAGACGCAAAGAAAGCCGAGAGTTATATGGTTAATATGATCAAAAATAAAGGAATTGACAAAATGATCAATTTCTTTAATCTCCTTAAAGTTATGAGTACAACGGATAAAAGGACTTTTTTGTGCTCAGAGAATTATAAGCAGGCATTTGATGAAAGAGGAAACAAAAGAATGACAGATGTCTATAATTATATAAGGGAGAATTACTTCAAACCTATTTCGCTTGAGAGGATATCAAAGATTGCACGGATGAGCCCATTTGCTTTCAGCAGGTATTTCAAAAAGAACTGTGGTGCAGGATTTGTTGAATACCTTAACCGGGTCAGAACCAACAAAGCATGCTATCTTCTTCGTGAAACTGAATACCAGGTGCATGAAATTGCTTTGGAATGTGGCTTTTCAAGTATCTCAAATTTCAATAAACAATTCCGTAAAACTGAAGGTTTTTCCCCGAGAGATTACCGTGCTCAGTTCAAATAACTTCTACAATAGTTATTTACTTTACAGTTTCATATTAACCAAAATATTCTGCTTATGCCAATGACCATGCTTGAAAAGATTCTGGCAGCACATTCCAGATATGACTTTGTCAGACCTGGTGATATTGTTGATATAGAGATTGATGTCAGGGTTGCCCGGGACTTTGGCGGTGCAAATGTTGTTAAAAATATAAGGGATTTTGGACTGACAATTCAGAATCCGGAAAAAACGTTTTTCACTTTCGATTGCAATCCTACAGGTTCAGATCAGAAATATGCTGTTAATCAACATATTTGCCGGCTGTTTGCACGTGAAAACGGAATAAAAGTATTTGATATTGACGCTGGTATCGGAACGCATATACTTATTGAAGAAGGGTTTGTTTATCCCGGAGCCACTGCGGTTTCTACCGATTCCCATGCAAATATTCTCGGTGCTGTCGGTGCCTTTGGCCAGGGAATGGGCGACATGGATATTGCTGCGGCATGGAATAAAGGGAAAGTCTGGTTTAAAATACCCCAATCGGTTAAAATTAATCTAAATGGTGAAATACCGCATGATGTCAGCTCTAAAGATATAGTTCTTAACCTGCTGAAAATATTTGGCGCGAACTCTCTGCTGGGATATTCAATTGAACTGTATGGTAAGGCTGTTGATAGTCTGACACTCGATGAGCGGATTACCATTTCATCAATGGCAACTGAAATGGGAGCTATTATCATTCTCGTTCCACCATCAAATGAGATAATCGATTATTGCACCTCACACTCAGATACTAACTTCGAACCAAAATTTGCTGACGAGGATGCACATTATGATAAGACATTCGACATTGATGTAACAGGATTCAGGCCTATGATATCGCGTCCTGGAGAACCACATGATACTGTCGACGTTTCAGATGTCTATGGCCTGAAAATTGATTCGGCGTTTATTGGCAGCTGTACAAACGGCAGAATGGAGGATATGCAGAAAGTAGCAGCACTTCTTAAGGGGAAAAAAGTAGCTCCGGGAGTTGTATTGAAAATCGTTCCTGCAACAGATCTTATATGGAAGAGATCTCTTGAAGATGGTCTGTTTGATATTTTTAAAAAGGCCGGAGCTCTTATTTCTAATGCCGGATGCGCTGGCTGTGCAGCCGGGCAGGTTGGACAAAATGGTCCGGGAGAGGTAACAATAAGTACAGGTAACAGAAACTTCCCGGGAAAACAGGGGAAAGGAAGAGTTTATCTTGCTTCACCGGAAGTAGTTGCTGCATCTGCAATTGCCGGATTTATAACAACACCTGATAGAATTCCTGATATACCTGCTGAATTTATTAAACCTGTTTCAAAAACCGCATCAGACAAAAAAAATTCCAGCCCTGAAACCCCATTCAGAAAACCAGCCATGATTGAAGGAAGAATATGGCTTATTCAAAAAGATAATATTGACACTGACATGATTTTTCACAACAGGTATCTTGCAATTACAGAGATTAAGGAAATGGGTCAATATACATTTGATAATCTCAAAGGGTATGAGGATTTTGCCGGCAAAGCTTTACCAGGAGATATTATAATTGCAGGAAAGAATTTCGGAAGTGGCAGCTCCAGACAACAGGCAGTTGATTGTTTTAAATCACTTGGTATTCTGGCAATTGTGGCAGAATCTTTTGGTGCAATTTATGAAAGAAACGCAATCAATGCTGCTTTCCCTATTATCACATGTAAAAATATCGCTGATCTCGATATAAGAGACGGAGATTCCGTAAAACTTGATTTTAATAGCGATGAAATAGAAAATCTTGCAAACAACAAAGTTACCACTGCTGAACCATTTTCAGATGTTCAATTCGGGATTTACCAGAATGGAGGGCTTCTCTGAAAATGAGAGTTAAAATTACGACCCTTACACATTTAGAATGATAGCTTATTAAACCCACATTTTATTAAAAACATAAACATGAATACAAGTCAAAAACATTTGGGTTCTGACAGGCCATATTCAAATAAATCATTTTCTGATGAAACCACAGACTTTTGCAGAAAAAATATTTAAAGCACCATCCGGCGCAATAGTATTTGCCCGTCCTGATATAATTCTTACCCACGATAATACGTTTAGTATTTTCAGGACATTTCAGAAAATGGGAGGGAAGAAGGTTGCCAATCCCGATCAGATGCTTGTTGTTCTTGACCATAATGCTCCTCCGGCTGATGCAAAACTGGCTACCCAGTACCAGGAAATAAGAGATATTGTTGCTCAGCAGGCAATAAAAAAGTTTTATGATTCAGGTAAAGGAATCTGTCATCAGATCATGTCTTATCATGCCCGGCCGGGAATGTTGATCGTTGGCAGCGACAGTCATACTTCGACAGCAGGTGCTTTCAATTCACTTGCTGCAGGTATCGACCGGACAGAATCCGCAGGAATATGGAAAAGAGGTGAAACATGGTTCAGAGTTCCTGAATCAATAAAAATAACTCTGACAGGAATGCTTCGCGATGAAGTTTCAGCAAAAGATCTTTCATTATGGATCATTGGCATGATCGGATCAGATGGAGCAAACTACATGTCGATTGAATACCATGGCGACGGGGTAAGAACTCTTAACATTTCGGACAGGATGACGATAGCTAACCTTGCTTCTGAAATGGGTGCTAAAAATGCTGTTTTCCCTGCTGATGCGGTTCTTGAAGATTTTCTGGGTGAGAATGATAAAGGAGTTTGGGCTGATGATGGAGCAACCTATTTCCGGGCAATAGATATTAATCTTAATGATGTTTTACCAGTCGTAGCCGCACCACATAATGTCGACAATGTTAAATCAGTATCTGAGGTTGCCGGTACAGTTGTGCATGAAGGGTTAATCGGAACCTGCACAAATGGCAGGATTGAAGATTTAAGAATTGCAGCTGAAATCCTGAAGGGGAAAACAGTAAAGGATGGATTCCAGCTTCATATCATACCAGCGTCACAAAAGATCTTCCTTCAGGCTATTGAGGAGGGTCTGATAACAACCTTCATTGAATCCGGAGCAATTGTTCTTACCCCTTCATGCGGGCCATGTCTTGGAACAGGACAGGGAATTCCGGCCAACGGACATACTGTGATCTCGACAGCTAACCGGAATTTCCCGGGAAGGATGGGTAACAAGGAAGCCGGGATCTTCCTTGCATCTCCTGCAACAGTTGCTTGTTCAGCATTGACAGGTGTGATAACAGATCCACGCAGGAAACCTGACAATAAAAAATTTCCTTATTCGGTGGAACAGAGCAAAACTTTTGAAATTAAACAGGGAGAGAACAGAAAGTTCCGTAACGTCTGGGATTACTCTGATGTCGACAACTTTAATACCGATCAGATGTTTGCAGGTAAACATACCTATAATATTTTAAGCTCCGATCCGGCATCAATTTTACCTCACCTTTTTGAGGATTTTGATTCCTCTTTCAGCTCAAATGTTAAACCTGATGATTTTTTAATTGCGGGCGATAATTTTGGATGCGGAAGCTCAAGGGAACACCCGTCTGTAGGTCTTGCATATGCAGGTATCCGTGCGGTAATTGTTAAATCGGTTAACAGGATATTTTACCGCTCATCAATAAACCAGGGACTGGCTCTTATTGTTCACAAAGAAGCTGTTGAAGCTTATAAACACGGTGATAACCTGGAAATCAGCTTTGACAGGGGAGAAATAATTATAGCGTCTCAAAAATTCAGCTTTGAGCCTCTTCCCGACAAGCTTAAGCAGATAATTGATAAGAAGGGGCTGGTAAATTATATGAAAACCGTCTGATAAACCGAATGAGACTCGGATATATACATTGTCATTAATATCCCATTTAAATAATCAGATTGCAATATTTGACATATAATGTATTTTTGCAGCCGTAAATCGGTTCCAAACCACAGTTGGTCCCGAAAAACAGCAACTCTTTGATTTGCTAAGTTTTTCGAGGATCCTTGAAAATCTAAACCGCTTTCAGCGGTAAGATTTTCGGGAATAGAGCAATCCCGATTTATCGGGATGGGTCGAGCGTTCTTTTAAAACAAATAAT
>JBGOZX010000100.1:0-15939 GCA_041480425.1 Bacteroidia bacterium | reverse complement strand
GCTCCTGAGTTTTGGTTCAAACCAGGTTGTTTTAGGGGGCATAATATTACCGGAATCTGCAATGGTAATAAGCTGCTTCATTGAAACAGGGAATAGTGCGAAGGCTACCTTCATATCTCCATTGTCGACCCTCTTCTTAAGGTCTCCCAGGCCCCGGATTCCGCCAACAAAATCAATTCTTTTTGATCGTCGAAGATCCTGGATATCAAGAACTGGTGCCAGAATCTGATTCGTCAGGATTGTGACATCAAGGCATCCGATCGGATCATTATCATCATAAGTTTCAGGTTTTGCCGAAAGACTATACCACATGCCCCCCAGGTACATGGAAAAGTTGTGAAGTTTTGAAGGTTTATAGACCCTGGTGCCTTTATCCTTAATTTCGAATCCTTTTTCAAGCCGGCCAATAAAATCCTCTTCAGAAAGGCCATTGAGATCTCTGACAGTCCTGTTGTAATCAATGATCCTTAACTGGTTCTCGGGGAAATGTACTGCCAGGAAGTAATTATACTCTTCAGTTCCGTTATGGGAAGGATTATTCTCCCGCCTCTCTTTTCCGACAAGTGCAGCGGCAGCAGTTCTGTGATGGCCGTCGGCTACATAGGTAAAAGGGACCTTTTCAGCAAAAAGCTTTTGAATGAGTTTATTTGTTTCAGGTTTGGTAATTACCCAGAAATGATGTCCAAAACCATCTTCAGAAACAAAATCATATTCAGGTCTCTTGTTGAGAACAATATCATTCACGATATCATCTATCTCTTTTACAGCAGGATATGTAAAAAAGACCGGTTCGATATTAGCATTATTTACACGGATATGAATCATACGGTCCTGCTCCTTATCGGGCCGGGTAAGTTCGTGCTTTTTAATGACCCCGTTAAGATAGTCATCAACGGAGGCGCACCCGACAATTCCATATTGTGTACGACCTTGCATGGTCTGGGCATAGATATAGAAACGGGGCTTTTCATCCTGATTAAGCCAGCCTTTCTTTTGCCATCTGGCGAAATTATCAACTGATTTCCTATAGACTTCTTCTGAATGGGTATCAATATTTGCCGGAAGGTCAATCTCTGCCCGTGTGATATGAAGCAGGGACCACTCTTTTCCCTTAGCCATCATGCAGGCCTCTTCGGTGTCCATTACATCATATGGCAGACAAGCAAGGTCTTTGGCTATAGCACGGGGAGGTCTTAATCCCCTGAAGGGTTTAACAACTGCCATTAATTCTTTATTAGAAATACTATTTATTAACCCTGAACTTTTCGTTACCCGTTTTGAAATAATCCACGATCTGGCGGGCAGCTGCAACACCGGCATTTATATTTGCCTCTTCAGTCTGAGCTCCCATTTTTTTAGCTGTGAAGATGAACCTGCCTTTATATTTCTCCTCAAATACTGCTTTACAGTCAGGTTCAACATCAGAAAGATATTTGAAGTCAGGTCTTTCTTCAAAAATCTTAAGAAGACCCTCCTCGTTGATAACCTCTTTTCTTGCTGTATTAATAAGAACAGCATCTTTCGGCATACTGTTCAGAAGGTCGTAGCCTATTGATTTTTTTGTTTTATCGTTTGCCGGCATGTGCAACGATACATACTGGCAACTGGAAAATAACCCTTCAGCGCTCTTGCATACTTTAATACCTGATGCTTTAATCACTTCATCATTTACAAAAGGATCATAAGCATAAATATCCATTCCGAATCCTTTAGCAATCTCTGCAACATATTTTCCAACATTGCCAAAAGCATGAATGCCAATTGTTTTTCCTCTGATCTCACTGCCTGATTTGCCGCTGAAACCGCTACGTGCCTGGTAAAGCATCATTTCGAAAGCAAGTTCGGCAACGGCATTTGAATTTTGTCCGGGAGTATTCATGGCAACTACCTTATGAGCGGTGCATGCAGGTAGATCAAGGTTGTCATATCCGGCACCGGCTCTGACAACAATTCTTAAATTCTTAGCGGCATCCAGCACTTCAGAAGTCACCATATCGCTTCGGACAATCATAGCATCAGCATCTGAAACGGCTGACAGCAATTCTGAGACACTTTTGTAGTTTTCGAGTAATGCAAGTTCATGACCTGCAGCCTTGGTTACTTCGCGTATCTGCGTAATAGCAACCGGGGCAAATGCTTTTTCTGTTGCAACAAGGATCTTCATGATAATGATTTTAATTTATATAAAGAATGCAGAGGTGGCACCTGTATCCTTTAAAATTAAAGTTAATTAATTCTTCGATTCAAACTCTTTCATCGTATCTACAAGAGCCTTGACACTCTCTTTTGGAAGGGCATTATATGTAGAAGCGCGGAATCCACCAACTGAACGGTGGCCTTCAATGCCAAGCATTCCTTTTGATTTAGCAAACTCGGCAAAAGGTTTTTCAAGTTCTTTAAATTCATCTGTCATTACGAAACAGATATTCATAAGAGAACGATCTTCAGGATCTTTAATAGTTGGAACAAACAGCTTATTCCGGTCAATTTCATCATAAAGCATTTTAGCCTTTTCAATATTTGTTTTCTGGATTGCCTTTACTCCTCCAAGATCTTTTAACCAATTGAGTGTTTGTTGTGCCGCAAAAACAGCAAAAACAGGAGGAGTATTGAACATTGACTCGCTTTTTATATGGGTTCTGTAATCGAGCATTGTAGGAATCGGACGTGTTACCTTACCAAGAACATCCTCCTTAATTATTATTAATGTAACACCTGCCGGACCCAGGTTTTTTTGTGCACCAGCATAAATAATTGAATATTTTGATACATCAATCGGACGGCTGAAAATATCAGATGACATATCTGCAACAAGCGGAATTTTGACATCCGGATCTTTCTTAAGCTCTGTACCAAATATAGTGTTATTGGTAGTCACATGAAAATAATCAGCATCGGAAGGAATTGTATAATTCTTTGGTATGAAATTGAAATTCTTATCCTTAGATGATGCAACCTCAACTACCTCACCAAATATTTTAGCTTCTTTTAAGGCCTTACTTGCCCACTCACCTGTATTAAGATAAGCTGATTTCTTATTCATCAAATTCATTGGAACCATAGCGAACTGCAGGCTTGCACCACCACCGAGAAAGATTACCTGGTAACCGGAGGGGATTTCCAATAATTCCTTTACAAGTGCAATGGTATCATTCATGCAAGCTATAAATTCCTTACTGCGGTGAGAAATCTCAAGTACAGATAATCCTGAACCTGCAAAATCTTTAATCCCTTCAATAGTTTTATCAATAGTGTATTGAGGCAGAATTGAGGGCCCTGCATAAAAATTGTGTTTTTTCATGACGAGAATATTATAATTAATAATAGATGAATCTTAAAACTGCTTCTACAAAAATATATAAATAATAGTCGCTATTGTTAATTAATTAACACTGAATCGATGAATTTATAAAATATTATCAACAAGAACTCCATTTTTTATTACAGGTATCTTATCAGTGTAATCAGCAGTAAGGCAGAATTCAATACAGTCATCCAGGCCTTTATCTCGTAAACGGGATCTCTGTGCAGCTTTGTCAATATAACCTGTAAGGTCGTTTTTTGCAAGCGACCAGAGGTCCATTGCTGCAAAAGTCGAATCACAGATAGTTGAGTATAAAGATGTTGCCATAAGTTTTTCTGCAATTGCTCCTGCACATATTGTATCCTCTAAGTTAAACCTGTTTTTCCAGCCGGCACAAAACAAAACAACATTCTTTTCTTTTTTTATCAGCCATTCTGCAAGAGCATTAAAATTCAGGAAAGAACCTATAACAGTTAAATAAGCTGATGAGGCCATTTTAATTATTCCTGTACCGTTGGTTGTACTATAAACTATTGTTCTGTTTTCTACTTTTTCACGGGTAAAATTGGAAGGAGAGTTACCAAAATCTGCGAAATCAAGCACATAGCCATCGCGTTCAGCTGCAACAAGGTATCCACGTTTTTTGTAGTCTTTTGCCTCTTCAACGGTCTCAACAGGAATAATTGACTCAGCCCCATTTGCGAAAGCGGTACATATGGCAGATGTTGCACGCAAAATGTCAATTATCACTACAATCGAATCATGGTTATCAGCTGCTTCGTACAGGGCAGGTGAAAAGCATGTTACAAGTTTCCTATTTCCCATAAAATCGTTTAGATTCAGCTTTTAATGTAGATGGGCAGATTAACGACTTTTGCCTTGAGTTCCTTATTCCTGATCCTGATAAATATCTCAGCATCAGGCTTCCAGAAACCTTTTCCCAGGTATGCCATCCCTATACCCTGCTTCATCATAGGTGACATGGTACCTGAAGTCACTTCACCAATAACATTCCCATTTGAATCTACTACTTCATAATGTTGCCTGGGTATACCTCGATCGATCATTACAAAACCTTTTAACCTTCTTTTAACACCTTCATCTTTCTGTTTCAGGAGAAGTCCTTTATCAATAAAATCCTTCTCATTAATGAATTTTGTAATCCATAGCAGTCCCGCTTCAATCGGAGAAGTCTGATCGTTAATATCGTTCCCATAAAGGCAATAGCCCATTTCGAGACGGAGTGTGTCCCTGGCTCCCAGACCTATAGGTTTTATATTAAATTCCTTTCCGGCATCAAACACAGCTTTCCAGAGTTTTGGCCCATCTTCGTTTTTTATATAAATCTCACATCCGCCGGCACCGGTATACCCGGTTGTAGAGAATATAACATCTTTTATGCCTGCAAATTCTACGACCTTGAAAGTGTAGTATTCCATATCTTCTACAGGAGTATTTGTCAGTTTCTGCATCGCTTTCAAAGCCATTGGTCCCTGGACGGCAAGCTGGGCAATATCATCAGAAGCGTTAACAAGATCTTTCCCGGTTTTAAGGCCAAATCTTTCGGCATTCTTAACACACCAGTTCCAATCCTTTTCGATATTGGCTGCGTTAACAACAAGTAAATATTTCTCCTGGTCAAATCTGTAAACAAGCAGGTCATCAACAATTCCTCCTCTGCCATTAGGGAAACATGAGTATTGTACTTTGCCATCAAAAAGGGTTGACACATCATTTGATGTTATATATTGAAGGTATTTAAGTGATGAAGGGCCGGCTACCCAGAATTCCCCCATATGTGAAACATCGAAAACACCAACTCCCTCCCTTACTGTAATGTGTTCCTCATTTATCCCGGTATACTCAACCGGCATATTATAACCCGCAAAAGGAACCATTTTGGCTCCTGCTTCCTGGTGAAATTTTGCAAAAGCAGTATTCTTCATCTATATTATGGCTTTATATATTTTATCAGGGTTTTTCTCACTATAAAAATAGAACTTATTTCCATTTTATAAAAGACCCGGCATTTATCCACTTAATTACAGAAGATAGAAAAATTTATTATTTTTGTTATATTCAATGCATATTTTTTGTAAAACATCAGGGCCCTTGCAATCATGAATTACAAATTTATAAAAACCGATTATCTTGATATGGTATCAGGAGGAGATTCTGATCTGGTAAGGGAACTAATTAATATATTCAGGGAGCAGGCTGGTGAAATGTATTCTGAAATGAGATCTCTCCTGACTATAAAGAATTATCATGCACTGGGGCTACTGGCTCACAAAGCCAAGTCATCCGTTGCAATAATGGGAATGGAAGATCTTGCTAATATGCTCAAATTATTTGAGTTACAGGCCAAAGAGGGAAAAAATCCTGAGCAATATAATACATATATTTCCAGATTTGGAAGTGATACTGAATCTGCCATAATAGAACTTGATGACTTTATTAATAACCGATAAAACCAGACGGAAATGATCAATATTGAAAGAAGAGACAAAATTGACATCATTACCTTCTCAGTCAATAGGATAAATGCTACGACGATCGATGAAATTAAGGAAGGGGTAAGTAAAGTATTTGATAATCCAAATTCAAAGGTGATTTTGGACCTAAAGGGCGTTGAATATATCGACAGTTCTGGATTTGCCTGCTTTCTTTCTCTGCATAAAGCAGCCAAAAGTAATTACGGCATCCTTAAGTTCGCTAATCCTGAACCCCGGGTTACAGAACTCTTTTGCACGCTTCACCTCCATACTGTTTTCGAGATTTTCAATGATCTTGGTCTATGTATCAGGTCGTTCAGATAATCAAACTATTTTGTTTTGCTACTACTGAATGAGATGTGGTCTTGATCAACATCAATTAAAACATTATCGTCCTTAACAACCTTACCGGCAATAATCTCTTTTGATAATTCATTTATTATCTCCTTTTGAATCAGTCGTTTGACAGGTCTCGCCCCTGATTGCGGATCATATCCACGCTTCGTAAGCCAGTCTATTGCTCTTTCAGTAACTTCAAGCTTTAAGTTCTGACTTACCAACATCTTTTCAATAATATTCAACTGAATTTTAACAATTTCCCTTATCTGATGAATATTCAGTGGTCTGAACATAACTATTTCATCAACCCTGTTAAGAAACTCAGGTCTGAGCGATTTTCTTAATAACATAAAAATCTCCTTGCGCAAAAGTTCTGCTTCATTCTCAGGCATATTGTTCTTCCATTTATCCATCTCGTCCCTGATTATATCAGAACCAAGGTTAGAGGTCATTATTATTATCACATTCCGGAAGTTAATGGTCCGTCCCTTGTTGTCAGTAAGTCTGCCGTCATCAAGAACCTGAAGAAGGAGATTAAATAGGTCGGGGTGGGCTTTTTCAATCTCATCCAGCAGAACCACCGAATATGGTTTATGCCTGACAGCTTCAGTAAGCTGACCACCCTCTTCGTAACCAACATATCCGGGAGGGGCACCAATTAGTCTTGAAACGGAATGTCTTTCCTGGTATTCCGACATGTCAATACGGGTAAGAAGGTTTTCATCATTAAAAAGGAATTCGGCAAGAGCCCTGGCAAGTTCTGTTTTACCAACACCTGTTGTTCCGATAAATATAAAAGATCCCAAAGGTCGTTTCTGATCCTGAAGACCTGCTCTTGATCTTCTCACTGCGTCAGCAACAGCGCTGATTGCCTCATCCTGTCCGACAATCCTTTTGTGAAGTTCATCCTCAAGTCTTAATAGTTTCTCCTTTTCACTTTCAAGCATTCTTGAAACCGGTATTCCGGTCCACCTCGAGACTATTGCGGCAATATCTTCCGATCTCACCTCCTCCTGAACAAGCGATCCCTTGCTTCTTTTCTTTTCAATCAGATCCTTCAACCCGGTAATCTCTTTTTCCATACTGATTATTTTTCCGTAGCGGATCTCAGCCACTCTGCCATAATCACCTTTTCGTTCAGCCTGGTCAGCTTCAAACCGCAGGGATTCTACAGCTTCTTTTTTTTCCTGAACATTTTCAATCATCTCTTTTTCTGACTTCCAGGCAGCCAATAGACCATCTCTTTTAACCTGTAAATCAGCAAGTTCCTTTGATATCGCCTGCTCTTTTGCAGTATCTCCATCCCTTTTGATTGCTTCTCTTTCAATTTCAAGTCTTGTTATTGTCCTGTTTGTCTCGTCGAGCTCTTCGGGTACTGAATTCATTTCAAGTCGTAACCTTGAAGCAGCTTCATCAATAAGGTCTATAGCCTTATCTGGTAAAAATCTATCGGTTATGTATCGGGTAGACAGATCAACCGCTGCAATTATCGCCTCGTCTCTTATTATTACCTTATGGTGGGTTTCATATTTTTCACGAATTCCACGAAGTATAGATATTGTATCTTCTCTGCCAGGCTCATCAACAATTACAACCTGAAACCTTCTCTCAAGGGCTTTATCCTTTTCAAAGTGCTTCTGATATTCATTTAAAGTGGTTGCACCAATCGCCCTCAGTTCACCACGTGCAAGTGCAGGTTTAAGAATGTTGGCGGCATCCATTGCACCTTCAGATTTACCTGCGCCTACAAGGGTATGAATTTCATCTATAAAAAGTACAATCTCTCCGTCAGATGAAATAACCTCATTTATTACCGATTTCAGTCTCTCTTCAAACTCTCCCTTATATTTGGCGCCTGCAATGAGAGCTCCCATATCGAGAGAATAAATAGTTTTGGATTTAAGATCCTCAGGAACATCACCCCGTATTATCCTGTATGCTAGGCCTTCTGCAATAGCTGTTTTACCAACCCCCGGTTCCCCTATCATTATCGGATTGTTCTTTGTTCTTCTTGTAAGTATCTGTAGAATACGCCGGATTTCATCATCGCGGCCGATAACAGGATCAAGTTTTCCTGATCTGGCCCTTTCATTCAGATTAATCGCATATCTGTTTAATGAGTTGAATGTATCCTCTGAAGTCGGATTTTCGACTGTTGCTCCTTTTCTCAGTTCACTGATTGCAGACTTCAGATCCTTCATTGTAACACCGTAGTCCCTGAGAATTTGCGATGCTTTGTCCTGGGTATCAAGAATACCCATCAGGATATGTTCGGTAGTAACAAATTTATCTTTCATCCCGGAGGCATGATCATTTGCTTTTCTCAGGGCTTCCGATGCCCCGGAAGACAAATAGCTATCCGCACCTGATACTCTTGGATATGAATTAATCAGATTCTCAATATCTTTTGTAATTGCTGTATTATTGACACCAATTTTGCCAAACAACCAGCTTGTAATATTTTCTGCCTGGCTTAGTACCCCCTGAAGAATATGACCACATTCGACGGCCTGTTGGCCTTTAGCAACAGCAATATTAAATGCCTGCTGAATAGATTCCTGTGCTTTAAGTGTGAAGTTATTCAAATTCATAATGCAACTTATTTATTCTCTGTTGAACAAATTTACTGCCAACAGTCTCATTTGTCTTTTTGGCACTGTAATGAATTTTGGTTATGCCAATCTGTCAATTATTTTAGGTCTAAGGTTATTTCAACCTTAAATTTCGTAAAATGGCTCACCTTTTAGTTTTACCTCCATCTCCCCTGCTTTGCTTCGCTGTAGTTCGCGCTGCGCCGTTGGCGCTCCGTCGCTGAAGCTTTGGAGCGTAAGCGACAAGCCTTACGCTTACGCTTACGCTTGCGCTGAAGCTTCAGCGTAGACGCATGGCGGCCGATGGAAAGCGAAGAAGGGGGGCTAAAGAGATATAATTTAAAAGTCCCGCTTTGCGGTATTGGGGGTAAAAGATTAAAGTATATTTGAATAAAAAAACAAACCATGAGTAAACTTATCTGGAAACCCGGAACAATGATCTATCCTCTACCTGCCGTGATGGTAAGCTGCGGTTCAAATCCCGATGAATACAATATATTTACAGTTTCCTGGACCGGGACTATTTGCACTGACCCTGCAATGTGCTATATCTCGGTAAGACCCATACGTTATTCTTATGGCATAATAATAAAAAACAGGGAGTTTGTGATAAACCTCACTACAAAATCCCTGGCCTTTGCCACAGACTGGTGCGGGGTTAAATCTGGCAAAGAGCATAATAAGTTTGCCGAAATGGGACTTACACCTGTAAAAGGTTCAAAGGTAAATGCGCCTCTTATAAAGGAATCTCCGGTCAATATTGAATGTGTAGTAAAAGAGGTAAAAGAGTTGGGATCCCATCACATGTTCATTTCAGAAGTAGTAGCAGTTAATGCAGAAAAAAAGTTCTTTGATGAGAGTACTGGTATTTTCAGACTTAATGAGGCCAATCCCTTATGCTATATTCATGGTAAATACTATGAGACAGGTAGTTACATCGGTAAATTCGGATTTTCAGTTGAGAAGAAAAGGAAAAAGGGCACTAATAAATAATTCCTATCAGTTGAAAACTAATATTAGGAATATTAGGACCAAATATCTAATTTCATAAGTTAATATTTTTTTAACGGATTTAAGAAAAAAACAAGATTCCGAAGAAATCATTTTGGGTGGTTTGTCCTGTCAGAATTTGAAGTTTTCATTCCTTAAGATTTTGGCACTTTTATATTTGATTTATAATGAGTGAGAAAATTCTTGAAACTCTTATGCAATTGTTTGCAATAATTGCAAAGCCTCAAGCTAACGACAGTGAAAGAAGAGGTGTTGTTGAGGTTTTTCTCAAACATCTGCTCAATCAGGAGTTAGTAAAAAAATACCTTTCAGCTTACGATAGTGCATTCGATGAGGCCAGAAAAAAACTTGAAAAAAGCAGCACCGAAAGACGGGAGGGAGCTATTGCAGTTAGAATAAGAAAGCTTTGTAAAGAGATTAATGAACAGGGTCAGCTCGATCAGGAGCAGAGAATTGTTGTTGTTATTCAGGCACTGGAATTCTGTAAATCGGGAAAAGATGAGGTAAGTCAGTTAGAATCAGGATTCATCGCTACCCTGGCTGAAGGCTTAAATATTTCAGCAGAAGAATATGATATTCTTGAAAAATTTGTTCTGAATTCGTTCACAAAAATTCCTTCTTCATCTAACCTGCTGATCATTTCCGGCAAAAAATCCTTAAGTAACTCTGAAGTTAAACATGCTTACAAAGAATTGCTTAAGGGAGAGATATGGATACTTTTTGTGCCTTCTGTTAATAAGTACTTCATGAGATTTGCCGGATCAGGTGAACTTTCGATGAACGGTCAGTTATTGCAGGAAAATAAGGTCTATCCCATCAGTCAGGGCTCCTCTATAAAAGGATATAAAATTTCCCCGATCTATTACTGGGATGTTACAATGCAGTTTCTTCAAGAGGATTTTCAGTCATCAAGAGTTGTTTATGAGGTCAATAATCTCGAATACAGGTTTAAAAGCGGGCAGGTTGGAATCCATCATATGAGTTTCAAGGGAGAATCAGGCAGAATGATCGGTATTATGGGAGCCAGCGGGGCAGGAAAATCGACACTCCTCAGCGTTCTGAACGGAATTAATCCTCCATACGATGGTGAGGTTTTCATTAACGGAGTAAGCATCCACAAAGAGAGTGAAAAAATCAAAGGTCTCATTGGATATGTTTCACAGGATGACCTGCTGATAGAAGAACTTTCAGTATTTGAGAACCTGTATTACAATGCTAAACTTTGTTTTGAAAATCTGACAGAAGAAGAGATTACCAGAAGGGTAGAAAATGTCTTAAAGAATCTCGGGCTTTACGATATAAGAGATATGAAGGTCGGGACTCCTCTAAATAAGAAGATCAGCGGTGGTGAGCGGAAGAGACTCAATATTTCACTTGAGCTGATAAGGGAACCTGCAATTTTGTTTCTTGACGAACCTACTTCCGGACTGTCCTCCCGGGACTCTGAGAATATTCTTGACCTGTTGAAGGAGTTAGCCAGAAAAGGGAAGCTTCTGTTTATTGTCATTCATCAGCCATCCTCCGACATATTTAAGATGTTCGACAAGCTAATTATTCTTGATACCGGAGGGTACATGATTTATAATGGAAATCCAATCGATTCGATTGAGTATTTCAAAAGAAAAATAGAGCAGGCAAACTACAACGAAAGTGAGTGTTATGCCTGTGGTAATGTTAATCCGGAACAGATATTCAATATTGTTGAAACAAAGGTATTTACGGAAAGCGGAAAACCTACTGAGACCAGAAGAATTTCACCCTCTGACTGGAGCAATTTATACAAAGCTGAAAGAAAAGAGGAGAAACTTGAGAAAGGAGGTCCCCTGCCTGAGATCAATTTTAAAACGCCTAATAGATATAAACAGTTTGTTATTTTCACAAAGCGGGATGTCTTATCAAAGGTTGCTGATATCCAGTATCTCCTGATCACTCTGCTTGAAGCGCCGGTTCTTGCCTTTATCCTTGCATTTCTTATAAGATATTTTGACGAAAGTGCAAAAAATCCAAAATACACATTTTATGATAACAGCAATCTGCCTGTATACATTTTCATGTCCGTTATTGTAGCCATCTTTATGGGATTGACTGTAAGTGCTGAAGAGATTATTAAAGACAGGAAGATCCTTAAACGGGAAGCCTTCCTGAATCTTAGCTGGAACAGCTACCTTATGTCTAAAGTGTTTGTTCAATTTGCGATATCCGCTATCCAGGCATTTACTTTCGTAGTAATCGGAAACGGAATAACAGAGGTAAAGGGAATGATGTTTGAATACTGGTTGGTTCTTTTCTCCTGCTGGGCTTCTGCAAATATGTTAGGACTGGTTATTTCCGACAGTTTTAAAACTGTTGTGACTATATATATTCTGATCCCGTTTCTGGTAATTCCACAAATAATCTTAAGCGGTGTTATTGTAAAATTTGAAAAACTCAATCCGAATATTTCATCTCCTGTCTCAATTCCTGTTTATGGGGAATTTATTACAGCACGATGGGGTTATGAAGCACTGGCTGTCAAGCAGTTCATATATAACAAATATGAACGGCAGTTCTACACTTACGACAGGGCTATGAGTCAGGCCAAGTTCAAAAGAGATTTCTGGAATGCCAAATTAAAGGGTAATCTTGACAATATTATGAATGATCTTAAAAGGGGTGTCAGAGGCGAAGATTTCAACGATAATCTGCTTCTTGTATCCAACGAGATCAGGAAAGAGCTTAACATCCTGCCCGAAATAAGATTTGACTATGCCGATCAGCTTACACCTGAAGAGATAACCCCTGAAATTGTCTCATCTGCACTCAGTTATGTAGAATCAGTACGAAGGTGTTATGTTGGGTACTACAAAGATGCTTATGATAAGAAAGACTCACTTGTGACCAGATTAGAAGCAAAAAACAAGGCTGGTTTTCATAAACTGAGATATGATTATTACAACCTTTCACTTGAGGAGTTTGTGGTTTCCAAGAACGAAACCCAGAAAACGATTGATTTCAAGGGAGAACTGGTTCAGAAACTTGAACCTATATATATGGATCCAAAACCTAAATTCATTAAAGCACATTTTTATTCTCCTAAAAAGCAGGTTTTCGGAAAGTATGTTGATACATATGCAGTTAATGTTTTTGTACTTTGGATAAGGACATTAATGCTTTATTTAGTACTCTATTTCAGGGTACTTAAGAAACTACTGGAATCTGGAGAGACAATAATTGGCAAAAAGACGAAAGGTTCAGATAGAGACCTGATATAAAGCGAGAGGCTGCCTCGAAGAGACAGCCTCTTTAGTATCTGGAACAAAACCGATCTGATAAGGATAAAATTATAATAAATTAATCTACGACCTCGATCATTTTAAACGGTACTCTGATTATTGATTCATAATCTTCACCTGCTTCCAGCATATCCTCATCATCTTCCTCATAATACCAGTTCACTTCAACATCATTCTTGGACTTGTGTATTGCCTCAAGCTTTTTGAAAACATCAAGGATGCACTTCGAAGAACTTGTATTGAAATATTCCAGGCGGATATTGACTACCGTCTTGTTAAGGGGAGTTTCCTTATAATTATCAAGCCAGTCAACCAATGGTTTGTAGAACTCAACAGAGTTTTCAGGAATTGAACGTCCTTTGATCTCAAAGACACCTTCGGATGCATCAAATTTAATTGTCGGTGTTTTAGGTGTTCCTTCAATAATGATCGGTTCCATCTTTATCAGTTTTTTAAAGTTTAATTCAATTGTCTTCTTTAACAAAAATATTGAGATAGAAAAAAGAGCATTTTTCATTATACTCCTTAAAAGTATATTCGAGTTTGTTTCCTGTTTTCCGGGCAATATCAACAAGTCCTAGACCTCCACCTCCTTTGGCCGAAATCCTCTGGTGGTTTAGAATAAACTTATAAAGTTCTTTTATCTCCTCATGACTTGACCGGTTGATCCTTTTAATCTTTTCCTCAAGCCTTTCAACATTATCAGCACGGACAAAGTTCCCGGTAATTATTTTATAACCACCCTCAATTTTATTTATTGCCAGTATCCCATACTTCTCAGCTGACTGATCTTCAAAATCGTCAGGCACCCTGTCAACATGATGGAAAAGATTCTGAAGGCTTTCAACCAGAACATTATAAACCTTTTTCCGGAGCTTTGATTGCTCTTTTACCTTAACCAGTTTGTCCTCAACCGTATCCAAAACCTGATTGATTACATCCGAATCAATATTACCCTTATAATAAAGGATAGTATTTCCGTTTGTCTGGCCTGAAAAGTATTTCTCAACATTAAAGCTCATCTAAGCTTCATTTTAGATAGGTCCCAAAAATTCAATAACAAATATAATAAAAATATAACCAAATCATTTTCATGTATTTTAAATAAAGCTGCGCTATTTTGATCAAAGCAGTAATTAATGGTTATAAACAGCACCTTTGCAGGGATGTTGGTTACGAATGGACGTTGTTTAAATTTAAAAAGCAGGTTTGTGGTATTCAATGTCCCTACAAAATGTTAATATCAGGCTTTTGCTTTTTTCTTTGTCCCGGGATACAATTCATATTTCACAAGAACACACTCAAGTGCGCCATTATAAAGTGTAATTTTCTCCTTTGGTTTTAATCCGACATGTTTAAGAGACTCTTTATTGGAGGTTATTATAAAGGCCTTATTTCCCGGGAAACTGTGTTTAAGTGTTGAGCCAATCATGCTGTAAAGGTTATCTGTTTCCCCGGGGCTGATCCTTTGACCGTATGGAGGATTCATAATGATAAAACCATCATCATCAAGAGCTTTAAGATCCCTGAAATCATATTTTTCAATTGATATAATCTGCGAAAGGCCTGCAGTTTCAACATTTGCGCGGGCTTGTAATACTGCATCTTCAGATATATCTCTACCACAGATTTTGACACTTGAACTGCCAATCTGGGTATCACACTCCTTTTTTACTTTGTCAAACAATTCTTCATTATAATCTTTCCATCGCTGGAAACCAAAGAATTGCCTGAATTTTCCCGGCGGAATTTTGCAGGCAATCAAAGCTGCTTCAATTGGTATGGTTCCTGAACCGCACATCGGATCCATAAAAGAGGTTGTGGCATTCCACCCAGACAACAAAATGATACCAGCAGCAAGTACCTCATTAACAGGAGCTAATGACTGTTCCCGTCTGTAACCTCTCTTGAACAATGGCACCACCGATGAGTCCATTGAAATATTTACCTGGTCATTGCTGATATGAAGATTGATCACAATCCCGGGATTATTTGTTTCAACGGAAGGCCGTCTTCCAATCCTTTTCCGGAACCGGTCGGCAATGGAGTCCTTCAGGACTAAGCCCGCATATCCTGTATGACGGAAAAACGGTGAGTTCACAATCGGGGCAATTGAAAAAGTTTGATCCACACCAAAGTACTTTTCCCAATCTACCTTTAAACCATTTTTATAAAGATCATCTGCTGATCTGATCCTAAATTCACGTACTTGCATCAAAACTGACATTGCAGTTCTGGCACAATAATTCACTTTGTATAACAGATATGGATTTCCTTTAAAAATCACAGCCCGGTTGGCTGTTTGAACATCTTCTGCTCCAAGGCTAACAAGCTCCTCCGCAAGGACTTTTTCAAGTCCGTAAAGAGTCTTAGCTATTAATCTCATTCTAATTTCTCCTGTTAAGGATATCAGAAACCAAGTATTTTGTTATATGCGCTCTTGTCTGAAATAATTTTTAATGCTTTTTCTATAACCACATCGCCCTGGTTAAGAATGCGGAAATATTCGTTTGTCTGCCATATATTGGTAGCTACTAAGCCTTTCAAAAACATAAATATCTCATTTTCAGATATTTTAAATTGAGACTCATTATATTTCACACCTGCATCCTCACCTTTTTTTATAAAGGCTTTTACATCTTCGGGTGAGAATACAAATTTCTTCTTATAATCATCAAACAATTTATATTCAGAGGTTAGTTTATCCCTGTTTTTATCAAAATATTCCAGGGCAAAAGTATTGAGAATTCCCTTCCTTATAAGGCTTCTGTAATAATCGGAATAGTTTGATGTATCAGCGGCAACAAAAACGTCCGGCATTATTCCTCCTCCTCCGTATACGGTGCGTTTGTTGACAAGTGTCTTAAACTTTAGAGAATCAGGAAAATGTGTGCTGTCGGCTGTCATCATCTCACCGTCAGTGTATC
>JBGOZX010000099.1:0-16083 GCA_041480425.1 Bacteroidia bacterium | reverse complement strand
TTGGTGGCCGCTACGGACTAAGTTCAAAAGATACAACCCCGGCTATGATCCTTTCAGTTTATGAGAATATGAAGCTGAAAGAATCAAAAAATCATTTCACTGTTGGTATTGTTGATGATGTCACTTTCACTTCACTTCCTCTTCTTCCTGAAATCAATGTTGCCCTTCCGGGTACATATTCAGCAAAATTTTACGGACTGGGATCTGATGGTACAGTTGGAGCTAATAAAAACTCTATCAAGATCATTGGTGACACAACCGATAAATACTGCCAGGCTTATTTTGCATACGATTCTAAGAAATCAGGAGGTATAACCACATCTCATCTCCGTTTTGGCGATAAACCGATCCGTTCACCTTATCTTGTAAATACACCTGACTTTGTTGCATGTCATGTTCCATCATATCTTGATAAGTACGATATGCTGAAAGGTCTTAAGAAGAACGGTACTTTCCTTCTGAATTCGATATGGGACTCAGAAGAGACAAAAAAACGTCTGCCTGACCATATGAAGAAATATCTTGCAGAGAACAATATTAACTTTTATATAATCAATGCTACAGTTATAGCAGAAGAAATAGGTCTGGGAACTCGTACCAATACAATTATGCAGGCTTCATTCTTCAAGCTAGCCAACGTGATTCCTTATGAAAAAGCCGAAGCTGAAATGAAAAAGGCTATTTATAAGAGCTATGGTATGAAAGGTGAAAATGTTGTCAATATGAACTATGCTGCCGTTGATAAAGGCAGTGAGGTTACCAAAGTTGAAATCCCGGCTGAATGGGCTATATTAGAGGTTAAGAAAGAAAAAGATACCCGCAAAATTCCTGAATTCATCCGTGAAATCATGGAACCTATTAACAGTATGAAAGGTGATGATCTTCCTGTAAGCGCATTTAAAGGTATGGAAGACGGAACATTCCCATCGGGAACCACAGCTTATGAAAAACGTGGTATTGCAGTCAATGTACCTGAATGGCAGCCAAATGAATGTATTCAGTGTAACCAGTGCTCATATGTCTGCCCTCACGCATCAATCCGTCCATTCCTGTTGACAGAGGAAGAAGCAGCAAATGCGCCGGCAGGGACTCAGTTTATACAGGGTATTCCCGGCGCACTCAAAGCTTACAAATTCAAGATACAATTAAGTGTTTATGATTGTACAGGCTGCAGCAACTGTGCTGATATTTGTCCTTCAAAGAACAAAGCCCTGATAATGAAACCATTAGAGACTCAACTTGATGAAGCACTCCGTTGGACATACATGCATGAGAAGGTAGGTTATAAGGATACCGTTGTTGATAAATTTGTGAATGTAAAGAACAGCCAGTTTGCACAGCCATTGTTTGAGTTCTCCGGAGCTTGTGCAGGTTGCGGTGAGACACCCTATATCAAGTCTGTCACACAACTTTTTGGTGACAGGATGATAGTTTCCAACGCAACCGGATGCTCTTCAATTTACGGAGGTTCTGCTCCTTCAACACCATATACCCACAACAAAAATGGTCATGGCCCAGCATGGGCAAACTCCTTATTTGAAGACAATGCTGAATTTGGTCTGGGGCTTTCACTTGGCGCAAATAAATTGAGAGACCGTATAGCACGCCTGATGAATGAATCTCTTGCCAATGGGATTAATACTGAAACCAGGGCTGTATTTGAAGGGTGGCTGAAAGATAAAGATAAGGCTGAGCCTTCAAGGATGGCTTCTGCAAAGGTTATTGAAGCATGTGAAAAAGATAAATCGGAAGTTGCAAAAGAGATATTAAGCCTTAAGCAATACCTGGTCAAAAAATCACACTGGATATTTGGTGGTGACGGCTGGGCTTATGATATCGGTTACGGAGGCCTTGACCATGTAATCGCAAGTGGTGAAGATGTAAACATTCTTGTCCTGGATACTGAGGTTTATTCAAACACAGGTGGCCAGGCATCAAAGGCAACACCTGCCGGTGCAGTAGCTAAATTTGCAGCATCAGGAAAGAAGATCCGTAAGAAAGACCTTGGCCAGATGGCAATGAGTTATGGCTATGTATATGTAGCTCAGGTAGCCATGGGATCTAGCAATTCCCAGTATCTGAAGGCAATAAAGGAAGCAGAAGCTTATTCGGGACCTTCACTTATCATTGCTTATGCACCATGTATTAGCCATGGGTTAAGGGATGGTATGGGCAGGACCCAGGCTCAGACAAAAGCTGCAGTAGAATCAGGTTATTGGCACCTCTACAGGTATAATCCACTGCTCGAAAAAGAAGGAAAGAATCCGTTCACGCTTGATTCAAAAGAGCCTGACTGGAGCAAATTCCAGGATTTCCTTAAGTCAGAGGTACGTTACACCTCGCTGGTTAAGTCGTTCCCGGGCGAATCTGAAGTGCTCTTTAAGGCTGCAGAAGAAAATGCAAAATGGAGGTACAAATCCTACCAGCGCCTTGCAGCAATGGAATACAAGCCAGAAGTCAAATAAATTAATGAACCAGATAGTTTAAAAGAGCCATCCTTCGAGGTGGCTTTCTAATTTTATTCTTACTTTTGCCCCGATGATTATTTTTATGGGCAGGATACTTGGTATAGACTATGGAAGGAAAAGGATCGGATTAGCAGTTACAGATCCATTGCAGATATTCGCTTCCCCTTTGAACACAGTGAGAACTCATGAAATTGAAGGCTTTTTGACAGATTATCTTAAAAGGGAACCGGTTGAAGCATTTGTAATAGGGTACCCGGTTCAGATGAACAACCAGCCCAGCAAATCTGTTAAATATATTGATCCGTTCATAAAAAAACTTGAGAAGTCATTCCCCGGGAAAACGATTCACCTTGTTGATGAGAGATTCACATCCCAAATGGCATTCAGGACGATGATTGATGGAGGAGTTAAGAAGAAGGACAGGCAGGATAAATCGATGGTCGACAAAATAAGCGCTTCCATAATACTGCAGTCATTTCTTGATCACAGGTCAAATATAAAGAAAACAGGAGACTGAAATGATATATCCTATTGTTGTGTACGGACACCCGGTATTGAGGAGGGTTGCTGAAGATATTGATAAAGATTACACGGAGCTTGATCAGATAATTTCCGATCTTTTTGAAACCATGTACCACTCGGAAGGTCTTGGATTAGCAGCTCCCCAGATCGGGAAATCGATCCGGATCTTTGTTATTGACGGCAAGCCGGTCGCAGAAGATGAACCTGAACTGGCCGACTTTAAAAAAGCATTCATAAATGCTCATATCACTGAGAAATGCGGAGAATTTAAACCAATGACCGAAGGATGCCTAAGTATTCCACATATCAGGGAAGAAGTTAACCGTGAGTCACATATCCGTATAAAGTATTATGATGAAAACTGGCAGTATCACGATGAAGTATATGACGGATATAAAGCGAGGATAATTCAGCACGAGTATGATCATCTCGATGGTATCCTGTTTACCGATAAAGTCAGCCCGCTGAGGAAAAGACTCTTAAAAAGCAAATTGACCGCGATAAGTAAAGGGAAATTTGAAACTGATTACAGGACTATTCTTCCCGGACAAAAGATCAGATAACTAATTATTTCATATCTTTATACAGTCTCATAGCTGCAGACTGTGCTAAATAAAGAAATTCCGTTTCTTCGTATTGGCCTTCCAATCTGTCTTGGAATTATTTCAGGCCTTTATTTCAAACCGGATACTTATTCCCTGGTTGCATCAGCATCTATTGTGGTTTTAGGGTTTTCCTTAAGCCTGTTTTTCAACAAGTACCAGAACAACCTTGTTTACGGGTACACATTTACGTTTGCACTTTTTATCTGCGGGATTCTGCTTTATACAAATGAAAAGAGAAGATTATCAACCCTCGATCATGCTCCTGCAACTTTCCTTTGTACCCTTTCAGAATATCCTGAAGAAAGAAAAAATAGTTACAAAATAATTGTAAAGCTAAATAAGAAGATTACTGAAAACAGACAAGTCAGGTTAAATGGTTCATTATTATTATATAGCAGAAAAGACACATCAATAACCTCACTACTTCCTGGTGATCTTCTGAGAATAGAATGCACCCCTTCTGAAATCATTAACAGGGGAAATCCAAACGAGTTTGATTACAGGTTCTATATGGAGAATCAGGGTTTCAGGTACTATGCTTTTACTAATAGCACCTATTTAATTGATCATCAAATCCCTGAACACAGAAAGCTGATTCACAGAGCTCTGATAATCAGGGAGAAGATTATTGGAATGTACAAAAAACGCGGGATCACTGGTAACAGGCTTGCCCTTGTTGCGGCAATAACACTTGGACAAAAAAATATGCTCGATCCCGAACAGAAACAAAGTTTTATTAATGCGGGAGTAATGCATATAATGGCAGTTTCGGGTTTGCATGCAGTCATACTGAGCCTTTTTGTTTTTAACCTTCTTTTTTTTCTGAAAAAAAGATTCAACATCTTCAGGGTAATTATTACCATTCTCTTTCTCTGGTCGTTTGCTTTTGTGACCGGACTTACACCATCCGTCTTAAGGGCTACACTGATGTTTTCCTTTCTCCATGCAGGAAAGCTTATGAAACGTAATGTAAATAGCGTTAACTCCGTACTGGCTTCTGCATTTGTACTTACACTCATCAGACCTTCCGTAATATTTGACGCCGGATTCCTCCTCTCCTATTCAGCGGTTATCTTTATAATATGCTTTTACCAGGATTTATACCTTAAACTCCAGTTTAAAAATTGGTTACCCGACAAAATCTGGCAAGCGGCAGTTGTCACACTGGTAGCACAGGCAGGTACACTTCCTTTGACTATTACACTTTTCAACAGGTTCCCGACCTATTTTATCCTCACCAATATTATTATAGTTCCACTCTCATCGCTCTTAATAATAATAGGATGTCTTGTTCCTTTGACATTCCCTGTTAAATTTATTTCTCAGCCTCTTGCTTCAATACTTAGTTATCTTACCGGAATTACAGAAATTCTAACAGAAAAAGCTTCCTCTCTCCCGTTTTCAACAATCGAACATATAGGTATGACAAATATTGAATGTATCCTGCTCTCCTGTACTATTCTTTTATTCACATGGTTCATCCTTAAGAAACAATCTTTTTCTGTCCATTATCCTCTGATTGCTTTACTTCTCTTCATCATTGCTGTTTCTATAAAGGAGATTTCGAACAGGACTTCAAATGAGATTATTGTGTACAATTCTATTGGCTCTTCTGATGTTGGAATAAGGACAGGAAAAATCCTTACCCTTTATTCCGATACATGCATAGCAAAACCTGAGATATTGAGACATTGTGCAACTTCAGGGCTAAAATTGAAAGTAACCACAATTGATAAAAAGGGCCACTTTATCCGTACAGGAGAAAAAAATATTTTGATATGTAATGCACTTAATACCAGCCTCCTGCAAAAAACAAAACCTGATCTTATTATTCTAACTGGTAAAAATCCTCAGGTCAACAAAGAAGTTGATTTTATTCAACCAGCAGAAGGAATAATATTAACATCTGAAGTTGCATCAGGGTATCATCTTCCAGGCAAAATTGAAAATGAAAAGGTAGACACAATTCATTATGTGAAAAGATCAGGAGCATTCCAAATGAAATTATAGTTTTAACCGTAATAATCGAAAAGTGAAGATTCCGGAAACTTCATTGGGATCCTTAGTGGTAAAATAAAAATCTGAAAAAACTTGAGTATTACGCTATTTATGTCTTATTTTGTCATGTTTTTTCAATAAGATTTTATGAGAATAATAATTGCCGGAGCAGGTGAAGTTGGGACACATCTCGCGAAGATGTTATCGAATGAAAATCATGAAATCATTCTAATCGACACTGAAGAGGATAGGCTTAAGCCAATAGATTCTTCTCTCGATGTCCTTACTTATAATGAGTCTGCTACATCTGTAAATACATTGCGGGAAATTCTGCAGAAAAAAACGGATCTCTTTATTGCTGTAACCCATTCAGAGGATACAAATATCACTTCTTCAATTCTTGCCAAGAGATTTGGTGCCATAAAGACAATTGCCCGTATTGACAATCTTGATTATCTTGAACATTCTACATTAGAGTTTTTTAAATCACTTGGAATAGATTCACTTATCTATCCTGAACTGATTGCTGCCCGTGAGGTACTTGGTCTGCTTCATGAGACAGGGACAACTGAGTTTATGGAATTCTGTGGAGGTAAACTTGCCATGTTCGTTCAGAAACTTGATGAGAATGCCCCTATACTGAACAGGAGCCTTGAAGAAATCTCAATCACCAATAGCACCGATAAATACAGGGCTGTTGCTATAAAACGTAAAGAAAAAACCATCATTCCCAGGGGAAAGGAACATTTCGAGCTTGGAGATCTTGTGTTTGTCATTTCGACAAATGAAGGAATTGATGAAATGATGAAAACCTCAGGTAAAGAGAATTTTGAGGCTAAAAGTATTATGATTCTGGGCGGAAGCAGAATAGGAAAACACGTAGCCCTTTACATGCAAAAAAACTGCGAAGTGAAACTTATCGATTCAAGTCCTGAAAGATGCGAGGCTCTGGCAGATATTCTTGATAACACCCTTATAATTAATGGGGACTGTCGTAATGTTGATCTTCTTGAACAGGAAGGGATATCGAAGATGGATGCCTTTGTAGCTGTTACTGGTAATTCCGAGACAAACATCCTTTCATGTCTTCTTGCCAAGAAGATGGGAGTAAAAAGGACTATTGCAGAGGTTGAAAATATGGAGTATATAAATCTTGCTGAAAATACAGGTATTGACACTATAATTAATAAGAAAATATCTGCAGCAAGCAGGATATTCCGTCATACAACTAATCCTAATGTTACCCAGGTAAAATATATGACCGGAACTGAAGCAGAGGTTATTGAATTTAATGTTCCGGCAAACGCAAAAATAACTAAAGGGACTCTCAGAAGCATCGATTTCCCCAGAGATTCAATTGTCGGGGGTGGCACCAGAGATGGAGTACCATTTATTGCTACCGGAGACACCATGATAAATGCCAATGATAAGGTTGTAGTTTTTACTTTACCTTCAGCGTACGATAAACTGTCGAAATTCTTTACCTGATCAGATATGATCAATTATAGGATTATTGCCAGGATATTCAGCCAGGTGCTCATCTTCGAGGGATTATTCATGCTGGTTACAGCTGCCGTTTCCTGGATTTACCAGGAACATAGTGCTTCTTCATTCTTCTATTCAGCTCTTATTACAATGGTAACGGGAGTTCTTGTTTTCACTCCGCTTCGAAATGAAGAAAGGGCTTACGGAACAAGGGAAGGGTATATAATTATCACTGGTATATGGCTTATATTCAGTGTATTTAGTACATTGCCATTTATTTTCAGTGGTTCCACTGATAACTTCTCCGATGCCTTTTTTGAATCATTGTCAGGATTTACAACAACCGGGGCAACTATTTTTACGGATATTGAATCGCTGCCGAAAGGGATCCTGTTCTGGAGAAGTCTTATACAATGGCTTGGCGGAATTGGCATCATTGTTATATCTCTTTATGTTCTTCCGGTGATAAAAGCTTTACATATCCAGCTTTCAACTACCGAATTTTCGGGTCATATAACTGATAAAATTCATCCAAAAGTTATAGAAACGACAAAACGCCTTATTTTTATTTATATTCTTATTACTCTGGTTGAAGCTTTAATCCTGATAATCGGGAAGATGCCCCTGTTTGATGCTGTATGTCATTCGTTTTCAACATTATCAACAGGTGGATTTTCAACACGTAACAATGGTATTTCTGCATTTACATCGCCGTTTATAAGGGCAGTTATAACTTTTTTCATGTTTATAGCCGGCACTAATATGGCATTAATGTACTTTGCCATAAAAGGTAATTTTAAAAAAATCTCAGCTAATAGTGAGTTTATCCTTTATCTTCTGTTGGGTCTGGGTTTTTCTCTTATTGTTGCAACAATCCTGCATCTGAAATCAGGTTTCCCGGTGGGTGATGCCATCCTGAATGGATTTTTTCATGTGATTTCAATTTTAACAACTACAGGATTTTACACACAGGACTACAACCTTTGGGGCAGCTTTTTGATTTTAATCATTTTTATATTGATGTTTATCGGGGGTATGGCTGGATCGACAAGCGGAGGTATTAAGATCGTTAGACTTCTAATTATTGCGAAAAACAACAGGAAGGAACTAAGACGGTTAATACACCCCACTGCATACCTGCCGGTTCGTGTTGACAAAAAGACTGTACATCAGAATATTGTATATAACCTTCTGGTTTTTACTACCTTATACTTTATTACCCTGAGTATAGGCACAATGATAATATCATTCATGGATTATGACATCATAACATCATTCAGCACTTCTGCTTCAATGCTCGGTAATATTGGTCCCGGAATAGGAACATTTGGACCTTTCACAAATTATGCTAATCTCCCTGTTGCCGGAAAATGGTTCCTGTGCGGATTAATGCTTCTGGGGCGACTTGAATTACTGACGGTTTTAATCCTGTTTACCAGAAGTTTTTATAAAGGCTGATTCTCCTTTATTCCTCTGAATCACTGGTGGGTTCTGGTTAATACTCCAGTACTCCCAACCCCTGTCGTATAATCTGTATCTCCTCCGAAGTGCAGTCAACAATGGTAGAAGCTTCGTTTTTCCCGTACCCACCATCAATAACTAAATCGGCAAACTCGTGGTACTTTTCATAAATAAGCTCAGGGTCGGTTGTATACTCAATTACCTCATCCTGGTCGTGGATGGAAGTTGTAATAATCGGCCGGCCCAGTTCCCGTACCAGTTCAAGAACTATGTCATTATCGGGAATTCTGATACCAACAGTCTTTTTCTTATTCTTAAAAAGCTTAGGAATCTGATTATTTGCCTGAACTATGAAGGTAAAGGGACCGGGAAGGTTTCTTTTGAGTAATTTGAATATTGTGTTATCTCTTATAACAGTATATTCCGATAGCTGGCTCATATCATGAAAGATAAGGGACATATCGGGATTCATTGGATTCAGTCCCTTAAAACGTGCTATCTTCTCAATTGATTTAATTGCCCGTATATCACAACCCATTGCATAAATTGTATCTGTAGGATATATTATTATACCTCCTGCTTCCAGCACCTCAACAACCTGTCTGATATGTCTGGGGTTAGGATTCTCCGGATATAAACGGATAAGCATGATTAATTGAGAATTTTGGCGAAGATAATTAAAAGTGCCTAGAGTGCCTAGAGTGCCTAGAGTTAAAAGAAAAGATTGACTTTAAGTACTTTAGGCACCCCAAACTTTAGGCACTAAAAAAGGGTAAGCTACTTATATCGCACCGCTACAACTGCCTACCCTTGCTATCTTCCGATCCTGGGGGAGTTCAGCAGGAGCTGGTCGTATAAGACTTACCCGGTGCAAAAGTACAAACTTTTCAGTAGCCGGCAAAATAATAATTCCATTTTAACAGCGGCTCTCATTTCTATTTTTACATTATATTTGTTGTAAGTCAATTAACATATCTAAAGAATCAAAAAACTAATATCATGGAACAAAAAGTCAATCCTTGGAAAGCTAACTTAACAAATGGTCTGATTTTAGGCCTGGCAGGAATTGTATATTCCCTGGTCGTTTATTTTCTTGACCTTACCTTCAATAAATCACTGGGATATGTTTTTTTACTTCTTACTATTTTTCTATTATATTACTTTATAAAATCATACAGGAATAATTATCTGAATGGTTATATAACGTATGGTCAATCTGTTGGAGCTGGGGTAATAATATTCCTTTATTACTCAATAATTTCTGCAATATTCATGTATATTCTTTATACTGTGATAGATCCAGGTCTTACAAATAAGATGCTCGCTTATGTTGAAGAAAGTATGGTTAAGAGTGGTCGTGTTCCCGAAGGAACTTTAGATACTGTTATGGCATTTCAGAAAAAAATCCTTAAACCGGAAATTATGGCGCCTTCAAGTATTATATACAATATGTTTTTTGGAACAATTATTTCTCTTATTGTTAGCATATTTGTTAGAAAAGAAGGAAATCCGCTTATTGATACTCCTGAGGTAAAATAAACTCCTATGGATCTTTCGGTAATTGTACCTGTATACAATGAAGAGGAGTCAATTCATGAACTGACCGAATGGATTGAAAAAGTCTGTGTCAGGGAAAAGCTCTCATTTGAGATCATTTTAATTGATGACGGAAGCTCCGATTCATCATGGAATAGGATAGCAGGTATGGCAAAGATGAAAAAATTCATTAAGGGTTTCAGGTTCAGAAGAAATTACGGGAAAGCTGCTGCACTTCATACAGGTTTCTCGGAAGCAGGCGGAGAAGTTGTTATAACCATGGATTCAGATCTTCAGGATAGCCCGGATGAGATTCCTGAACTTGTCAGAATGATAAATGAAGATGGTTATGATCTGGTTTCGGGGTGGAAAAAGAAAAGATTTGATCCCTTTGTAAAACGTCTTTCAAGCAGAGTTTACAACGGCACCGCAAGATTATCTTCGGGTATTAAACTACACGATTTTAACTGTGGATTGAAAGCTTACCGAAATGAGGTTGTTAAGAGTATTGAGGTTTTTGGTGAGATGCACAGGTATATCCCGATGCTGGCAAAAAAGGCCGGCTTCAGAAGGATTGGAGAAAAGATTGTCGAACACAGTCCCAGAAAATATGGAACTTCAAAATATGGCCTTGACAGATTTATGAAAGGGTATCTCGATCTTCTCACAATTGGGTTTATTACACGTTTTGGTAAAAGCCCGATGCATCTGTTTGGCTCACTTGGCACTCTGATGTTTCTGATTGGTTTTATTATGGCAGGATATCTTGGTATCAGGAAACTGGTCTTTATTAATCATCACTTAAGGGCACCTCTTATAACAGACAGCCCTTTCTTTTATATCGCGCTGACTGTCATGATAATAGGATCTTTACTCTTCCTGACTGGTTTCCTCGGAGAGCTTATAAACCGAAATTCCTCTGAAAGAAACAGCTACTTAATTAAGGACAAAGTGAATATCTGAGGAGAGATCAGGCCATCCCCACTAATTACATAGCATCGATAAGTTGTTTCAACAGGCATTTATAAAAAACCTCAGTAATTGAATCAGTCATTTTATCCCATGTGAACTTTTCCTTTTCCCTCTTTATCCCTTCAGTAAAAACAGCCTTCCTGTTGTTATCAAAATAGTCGATAATTGCATTCGTAATATCTTTCGGGTCAGGTTTAACAACATACCCGCATTTTTCATGCTGAACTATTTCCTTTAATCCTCCCACATCGGTAACCAGCATAGGTTTATCATAATAAAAAGCAACCTGGGTAACGCCGCTTTGTGTTGCAGATTTATAAGGCTGAACCACCAGGTCAGCGCCACTAAAGAATAACCTTACTTCACTATCTTTAATAAAATGATCATAAAAAATAATTTCATCTTCAAGGTTGTATTTTTTGACAAGATTCCTGTATGGGGTATCATTTTCATAAAACTCTCCGGCAACAATAAGTTTCAAATTCCTGTTTCGCAGACGTTTGTCAGAAAAAGCCTCGATAAGCAGATCGAGTCCTTTGTAATCTCTTATAAATCCGAAGAAGAGAAGATAAG
Source organism: Bacteroidia bacterium (assembly GCA_041480425.1). GTDB lineage: Bacteria > Bacteroidota > Bacteroidia > Bacteroidales > VadinHA17 > LD21. Next base: position 4,463 of record JBGOZX010000099.1, on the reverse strand, counting down.
AACAAGTCGGATCAAGATTCAACGCTGACAGGGCTTCCTTCCGGTCTACCGGCTTCCCGTAATTATCAAACAATGGGTGTGGAGTGAAACTTACAGGTATATCTTTCCGGAAGCTTTCAAGGTCATTGAGAACAGTATTCGACATGACAACTGTTCCATCGATGCTCTTTAAAAAGTATTTGGTAAGGATTCTGTCGCCAAATCTCTTTTCATGTGGTTTTATGTTGTCCAGAACGGAAATTATCAATGTATATCTGTTCGATTTCACTATGCGGGCTACGGTCCCCAGGCAGGGGGCCAAAAAAGGAAGCCAGTACCTTATTAATAATATGTCGGATTTTTCTCTTTTTATTTTAATACCTGTTTTGATCCAGTTAAAAGGATTAATTGAATTTAGTTCACGGGTTATTTTAATCCCTTCAGGAGCCGGACCATCAGTATATTGTGTTTTTCCCGGGAACAGAATTCCGGGGTATTGCAAACGGAAAGTACGGATATCTACATCTTTACATTCAGAAGAGAATTGGCGCGCAAGCCTTTCATTAAATGCCGCCAGCCCTCCCCTGTAAGGATATGCAGGTCCGAGAAAAGTTATCTTCATTAATCAAAATCAGTCAATAATCGGTAAAAATATAAAAATCCGGAATTATAAAAATTAAAGGTCAATATTTAAATAATCTTCCAGGTAAGAAAATTTTGATGTAAGTCTCCCCTTATCTGTAATAGTAGCTCTTTGTATCATTTCACTATTAATTCCGGTAAACAGATCATTTAGTACATTATTCATTAATTGCCTTCCAAAGTCACCCGATGCATTACGTGGAAGCTCTCCGGGCAGGTTATCGATGGACATTACAGTGATGTTTCCAGGACGTGAAAACGGTGCTTCCTCAGCTTCCAGGCGTGGATTATATCCATAAAAAGGATCTGCAACAGTAGTTGACCTGATTGTTGAAGGGACAGGGCCATTTATATCGCAGCTTATGTCTGCAATTACTGAGATCTTAAAATCCGGTTTCTTCATGTCATCTTTTGAAAAGAAAACCGGGGATCTCGGGTCCCAGTAATGACCGGTTATAAGGATATCTGTAACCTTTGTGAAGGGAAGAAAGGATGATTCATATTCATCAGGATGTTTCACGAAATTATTGAAACTGAAAGAAAATCCTTTTTTATGCTTTACATAGTGTTCAGGACCAATCTGGCAGCATACAGGAGCATTGAAGTCACTCTTAAGAAAATCTTCAGGATCTACTTTTACGAAATTACATATATTCAAAGTCTCCATAGCTCCATGGGCTACCCTTCCATTCCCGGTGACAAGGACCTTTAGTCCAGGTTTCAGATCAATAAGACGCAGGCCTGCCCACATTTCATCGAGGTCGTGGCACTGGTAAGCCGGTTTAAGTTTAAATCTGTTGGTTTTAATGCCTCTGGCCCTGAGTCCATTATAAGCACCAACAATCCCTGCATAGCGTCCGAAAGCTACTACTCTCTCCCCTTTTTCTGTTGAGAGATATTCATAGTCAATCAGTCTGATCTGCTTATTGACAATTTCCTTTAGTAATTCCTGGTTATGTGGTTGTTTCTTACCGACATGAGCAAAGAAAAGGTAGGTCTTTCCTGTTATCAGGGTCCTTTTATCTACCTCCTTAATACCAAAAAGGATATCGCAGTCGCGCAGATCCTCTTTAAGTGGAATATCAAGGTAATCGTATTCATCATCGGTATAGCAGCGGAAGTCGCTGGGTTGCACGAAAAACTCCACATCAGTATACAACTCCTCCAGTGCAATAATCTGAGGAGGAGTGACAGGGACCCTTCTGTCGGGAGGGTTTTTAGTTTCACGCAGGATACCGACTCTAAATGCCTTTCCCATGGTTAATAACGCTGCAAACAGCCTTCAAATGTACACAATCCGGCCCGATTTTTGTAATTAACCGAATAGTTTAATGACATATTATGTATCTTTGTATTTCATATCACCGGGGCTGACCTGGTTTTGACAGCATGAGAGGTGGTATGTAAGCATGCAGTGTGTGGTGGCGCGTCACTTAAACAGTGTCACAAAACAACAAAAGGCGAATCTAATTACGCTCTCGCTGCTTAAGCGAATAACAGTAACTTAAGTTTTCCCGTTTAGGCGGGATTTCCCGGCACAGGTGCCGGGACGAGACGTCTCCCGGGCGGTCCTGCCCTGATCCAACCCGATACGGAGGCGCACGCAATCCAGGGCTAGCCGGAAGATCGTTCCGTTCGGATGGCGAAGCAAACAGGAACTAAGGATTGGTTAGGTTGTTCTGCAGCTGACAAATCCCGACAAATAAGCAGAAATAAGCATGTAGAAAGCATATGGTCTTCATGACTGGACGCGGGTTCGACTCCCGCCAGCTCCACAATGGACTCTAACCCAATCAGTTAGAGTCTTTTTTATACCCCCCGCAGCGCAGGAATACTGAGCGTTTCCGCTACTCATTGCAACGCAAGCGTACATATAATGAGCAAACGAGTAATCGCTCCTGCGCAACACGCTAATTTTCAACGCTTACAACCATGGCTCAAGAAGTAGCTGACGCCACCCGAAAGCCGAAAAATGGTGAAAATAATTAGACAATTCTTACACCTACTTTTTTCACTACCCTAAAAGGTATTCAATTGTCAAATCGAAATTCGCAAAATCGCAAACAGTCTTGCTTTCAGAAGTACTCATTTTTAAACTTTTTTACTATGGAAAGCAATTTTAAAATTACGTTCTGGCTCGACAGGATAAAAACAATTTATCCAAATCAGTATCACTGAGTTTAGCAATCTCTTCTAAGGGGAAATCCAATAACCTGAACTGCAGTATATATTTATCGACAGTATTGCAGGATAACTCTAAATAATTGCTGATGAATAGCTTACTTTCCCCTTGTGAATAAAGTTGTAATAATCTTCTGAGTTAGCTCATAACTATTGTTTTATTTGCCATAACTCCTGATTTTAAAATTTTACAGTCCAAAATTATGACTTCAATAGCCTGGCAAATCTTTTATTTTTGATTGCTCACTTTGGTCCAGATTCCATTGCTCAGTTTGGTCCGGATTAGTCACGCATAGACTGATTGTGATTAAAAACGAAACCTGCCGTAACCTAAAGACGGCAGGTTTCCCCTCCCCAATGCCTTATAATGATATTTTATATTGACCTATGAAATTCTTTTCTTAGATTCTTTTCCCGATGAGATATTTTCATTTTCTGCAGTTAATTTATATGGATTATCTAAAGTATTATCATTTATTAAATTAGTGTTCGCAATAGGTCTTCTAACAGCATCAACAGATACTCCAGATTTTATAGCATTCATTACTCCAACTGCTTCTAAATAGTTATCTACGATGAATAATTTTCCTTGCTTAAATGGATATTCTTCAAGGTTATTCTGCATCCTGTTTTTGTTTTCTTTAACAGCAATAACAGGTATTTCGTGTTCAATAGCTGCGAGTGTTGGCAATCCAACACAACCATCAGGTATTATAAGGCAAGAAATATCTTCAACATTTAAACCTTTATCAAAAGGAACCAGCTTAGGACTCTTGTGCAATCCTTTTAAAATACAATGTAAATAAGTAACTGATGATGTTTCTGGAGCTTTTCTTGGATCAACAATTCCGACTTCCATATCCATTATTTCTCTTGATGACATCATGGGAGAATGAGCCGCCGGTTTATTAAATTCTAATGAAAGACTATGAGTAAGCATTGCTTCAATGCCACCCCATGGATTAATCATGTTATCTTCCGTGAAGTACATTTTGTGAAACTGATCAGGTACTTTAATAAAAGTGGACAATCCAATTGCATCATAGTTTTGCATGTACTTTTTAACGATGCCGAACAATTTTTCGATATTTTCAACCTGACCAACTGCCCTACCTGACCCGGAATAGAGTGAAATGCTATTTATTTTATCCCTCATTTTAATCACATCACAACTTATTCCTAATGTTATCCTTGCAGAAGAAACAGCATTTACAATTTCATTATTAAACAATTCATCCTCATGTTCATCCATTAACATCAGAATTTTATTTGCTCTTACTTTTTGCAAACCCAACTGGCCCATCAATAATCGGGTAATAATACTACCTTCAACATATAAGGTATTTTCAGTCATCTCATTAATATCAGATGCATTTACAACATTAGGATGCGTAATAAGAGTATCACAGGAAGATGCAATTAACCGGGCAACTGCATTTCCATCACCACAATGTCCGCCAATCTCTGCTCCAATGCCGGTTGGTATTAGTAGTACGCAGTTAAATTCTTTAGTATTTTCATATTGTCTCTTTTTTAAGGAGAATATAGAACTATCTAAATTCAATTGTTGGGTTCTGCTTTTTGATAACAAACCTAATTCGCAATGATAATTTTCGTTATCTGTTTTTGTAATAACAAATCTGATAGGAGTATCTTGTTCT
>JBGOZX010000098.1:0-16108 GCA_041480425.1 Bacteroidia bacterium | reverse complement strand
AGATCAATAAAAAGCGAAGAAACTTATGTTAAAACTAATATTGAGTTAGAAAACAAGGATAAACTGAAAAATGAATATGTCCTTCGTGTAACACATGATATTAAAGGTCACGTCGCAGCAATCCTTAGTTGTATAGAGGTAATCCAGTCCAAAATAGCAGGTCCGCTTAATGAAGTACAGGAAGAATTTGCCAATCGTGCTTTTGAGCGTACCGAATTGCTTTCCGGCTTTGTCAAAAACCTCCTGAACCTTACAAAAATAAGACTGAAACACGACAATGAATTTGAAGAATTTTTGTTTAAAGACCTGATCAATAAGGTTGTAATTCCTATTCAGATTCTTTCGAGGGACAAATCGATTGATTTCAATATTTACGTGGACAAGTCGATTCAGATGATTACAGGGAATCCATTTACGATCGAAGAATTGTATTCCAATCTGTTGTTGAATGCCGTCAAATACACTCCGTCTCATGGACGAATTGAATTAACGGTAAGGAGCCGTCTCAATCATATCATTACGGAAATCTCCGATTCCGGGATTGGGATACCGAAGGAAGAGCTATCAAAAGTTTTTGATGAATTTTACCGTGCAACCAATGTCCCGAAAGATATTAAAACCGGATCGGGATTAGGTCTATCCATCGTTAAGCAGATCGTTGAGAATCATAATGGAAGGATATGGGTTAGCAGTGAACTAGGAGTATGGACGAAATTTGCTTTTATACTGCCCAAAAATCCAACTATTGTTTCCTGATTCTGCATTCATTGGACTCTGTAAACAGAACATGTGTCTTTGCCGGATAAACAATTTTAGCTAATTTTTTACATGCTGAAGAGATTCACCGTCTTAATAATTTGTCTTTTAATTTTTCTTATATTTATCTGCTTATATATCAAAATCCAAACTGTAATAGAATGTCAGGAACAAAAGAATTTTATTTAGATATAATAAGAGTCACGACCTGCGTTTGGGTAGTTATATTGATACTACCTGCTTATTTTACAACTTGTTATGCAACTGAAATAACGTGGTACGCCTCGGGAAACGGAGGTGTGGTTGCTGCCGGTCCAAGGGCATCAACTCAGGCCGGAATTGATGTTCTCAGCAAAGGAGGAAATGCGGTTGATGGGGCTGTTGCCACGATATTTAATTTAGCAGTGTCACAATACGGAAGTTTCTGTATCGGCGGAGAGGTTCCATTTATGTTTTATAGTAATAGTACCGGCAAGGTAATGGTTTTTAATGGTATGGGTGGTGCGCCGGGGGATCAGAAAGCAATTGAATGGTATTATGCAAATGGAATCCCAGGCTCAGGTATCAGGTCAGCAACGGTGCCAAGTGCCGTAAGTACCTTATTGACTGCACTTGAACTAAAAGGAACAATGTCTTTTGAGCAGGTTATAACTCCTACCCTGGCACTTCTGGATGGTGGTGATGAGAAATGGTATTCAAATCTGGCAGAGACCCTCCGTAAACTTATCTACACTGAAAAAAACACCGCCGGAACCCGCGAACAAAAAATCAGGGCAGCCAGAGACCGCTTCTACAAAGGAGATATTGCCGATGAGCTCAATAACTATTATGTAAGCTCCGGTGCTTTTCTGCGAAAATCTGATCTTGACGCACATGCAACAACTATTGAAGAACCTGTCACAGTGAAGTACCGCGGATACGATGTGTACAAATGCAACACATGGACACAAGGCCCGGTTCTCCTGCAGACATTAAGGTTACTGGAAAACTTCGATCTGAAATCTATGGGGTATTTCTCTCCCGATTATATACATGTAGCTGTTGAAGCTATGAAACTGGCTTACGCAGATCGTGATAAATATTATGGGGATCCCGAATTCGTAAAGGTACCATTAATCCAATTGCTGTCGGATCAGTACACTAAATTAAGGTTTCCATTAATTGATATGAAATCTGCATCGCAGGAAATACGGCCAGGTGATCCATATAATATGGTAGCCTGTAGTGGTCCCGGTCAATTCTGGCCCGGGGAACACGGAACAACAACCTGCCTGGTAGCTGATAAATGGGGAAATGTAGTTGCCGCTACTCCCAGTGCCAACACAGAGTATGGTATCTGTGAGAGCCTTGGTATTGCTCATAATACAAGGCTCAGTAGCCTGAATACACAAAAGGGACATCCGAATTCACTTCAACCCGGTAAACGTCCCCGCATTACGCTTACCCCTACAATCGTACTTAAGAACGGAAAACCGGTTTTAGCTATAAGTGTAGCAGGCGGGGATATGCAGGATCAGGTAACATTACAGCTGTTTCTTGATTATGTTGAGTTTGGAAAGATGCCAAAAGATGCAATAACCACCCCACGCTTCAGGACATATCACACGGAAAATTCATTCAACCCCTTACCCGATGCTACAAAACGAATTTATAAGATAGGGGCGCTTGACATAGATTCAACAAGTCAGTCGATATCGGATAATCTTAAAAACCGCGGGCATATTGTAACCCTCCCTACTGAATTGATAGGCGATCCGGTAATGATTTATCTTGATCAGAACACAGGAATATCTTATGCAGCAGGTGAACCAAAATCTACAACAGGCAAATTCTGTGCTGCCCTGAATACTTCCATTCCGGTTCGATAACAGACGATAAAATATCACCAGGAATTAAATATATTGTTTTACAGCGGGAACCAGGAGCGATGATTAATTTTGGTATAATTTTAACATCAAACCTTATAATATCATGAATAGAAAATCATTTTTAAAAAAATCCGTAATAGGTGGAATGGCGATGGGATATACCGGATTAGTAACGGGTAGATCATTTACCAGTCCCAAAGATGCGTATTCACGACCATCTGATTTAAAGATTACTGATATACGTGGGGTCACACTGGCAGCCATCTACGATTTCCCCATTATTAAAATTTATACCAATCAGGGCATTGTTGGCCTTGGTGAGGTAAGGGATGCAGGCTGGATAGTACAGGCATTGATGTTGAAACCTTATCTGATTGGTAAAGATCCCCTCGACGTAGAGCCGATTCTGATGAGCATCCGTCATCTTACCGGACCTGGCAGGTATGCAGGAGGATATGCCGCTATAGATATGGCCCTGATGGATATTGCAGGTAAAGCCCTTGGCGTACCATGCTGGAAACTGTTGGGAGATAAGGTGCGCGATAAGGTCGAAATATATGCTGATTGCCCGACCGTTTTAAAAGAAGACAACCTGAAATTAATGATGAAAAGAAGATTTGACCTGGGATTAAAACACTACAAAATTGATCTGACCCCTGCGTTAATCAGGAACATTGAGGGAGCCATTGCAAACAATCTTCCTACGCGGAAAGGACTTGAAAAATGGGGAGAACATGTGCTGACAGCACGTAATATAATCGGATACGACGTCAAATTGGGAGCTGACCATTTTGGTAATATGACAGTTGAAAGCGGGATCGGACTTGGTAATTTTATGGCAGACCCTAAATACAACCTTGCATATATTGAAGACGTAATTCATTTCACAAGATTTAATGCTGTAAACCTTAACAGGCAAATTACTGCAGGATCTAAAACCCCTACACTGAATGGGGAGGATATATTCAGTCTTGAAAATTTTAAACCATGGATCGAGCAGAATACAGTAAGTATTATACATCCGGATCTTCTAACCTCAGGGGGAATGATTGAAACCAAGAAGATAGCCGATTATGCATATCAATATGGAGTTAAAACCATGATGCACTGTGCTTCTTCTCCCATAGGTGTTATGGCCAATGTACATACTGCTGCGACTATTAAAGAATTCATCTCTCTCGAAAGTCATACCATTGAAATGCCATGGGTTAATGATTTGGTTAAGGGCATTCCAAAGCCAATTATTCAGAATGGTGTCATACCTGTTCCTGATAGTCCCGGTTTGGGCATCGAATTAATTGATGAAGTAGCAGAGAAATATCTCCGGGAACCTAAATACCTGGCATATAAATCCGGATTGTTTAATCCAACCCCGGAATTTGATAAGCGCATGACTATGCTGGAAGCCAAACAAAAGGGGCTCATCGGCGATTACCATCAGAGCGGTGGACCGTGGTGGCATTTCAATGATGATGGAGTATATGCTAACCAGGGCGGATCAAATTAAAGCAATGCTTTTTATGCTGAATTTATTATATCCTGCGCAATAGCAGGGTTCATCAGGAAAGCGGGCTGCTTAAAAATATTTACTCCCGGATTAGTTACATCTCTGTTATTTTTTCTTTGACGGGGATTGAAAACTTAAATTCACTTCCTTTATTTTCAATACTTTCTACCCAAATCTTGCCGCCTTGCTTTTCGACAAATTCCTTACATAATTTCAGACCCAAACCGGTACCTTGTTCATTATTAGTTCCCGGCATTGAATATTTAGTATCGATTCTGAACAACTTTTCAATATTTTCTTCTGAAATTCCTGTTCCGGAATCTTTTACTGAGATAATAACCTCATCTGAGGCAATGATTGCACTGCTTACAGTCACTTTACCACATCTGGAAGTAAATTTTACTGCATTGTTCAGGAGGTTACGCAGTACAGTATTTATCATGTTCTTATCTGCGAAGATAAACATGTCTTCTTTTACTTCCGAATGCATTTCAATTCCCTTATTAGCTGAAAATAGTTCCAGATTTAAAATATTTTCATCTATCAAATTCCTTAAATTGATTATTTCCGGATTGAATTTTAGTAATCCGGTTTGCGACCTTGACCAGTCAAGTAAATTTTGAAGTATTGCGTAGCCGCTTTTTGCTGAATCATTCAGTATAGTGGCAAGTGTAATAATTTTTTCCTGATCCATTTGTTTGATATTCTGAAATAGCAATTCGGAGGATCCAAGAAGGCTGGTAAATGGATTTTTCAGATCATGTGCTACAATGTTGAAAAATTTATCTTTGGTGGCATTAAGTTCTCTTAATTTGGATTCGCTCTTTTTCAGAGCTTCATCTGCAAGAATGTGGTCTGTTAATTCCTGATTCAACCGGGCATTTACTGATTCCAAATCCTTTGTTCGTTCCTTTACTTTCTGTTCTGCTAGAATTCTTTCAGTAATGTCAATTCCTATAGCCATATGTCCCGTATTCTTTCCATTTTTATCAAACAATGCCTTGTTATACCATTCTATCCAAACCCTTTCCCCATCCTTTTTTATATTTTCATTAATATTTATTGAATATTTATCCGGATCTTCATATATATTTTCAACCATTTCAACCAGATTCCTCCCTGTACTCTCTGTATGGGGTACAATCGTTTCCGTTGCAGATTTTCCTATTAATTCTTCTTTCTTATATCCGAAAAAAAACTGTCCAAATTCATTAATAAATGTAATTATCCCTTTTGTATCCTGTTTAATTAATATGCTTCTTGCATTTGTTACAAGCTCCTTGTAACTCTCTTTACTTTCTATAAGCTCTTTTTCAGTTTTTCTAAGTGTGGTTATGTCCTCCACAAGTGACATTACCGACGACATCTGTCCGTTTGAATCCTGCAGAACAGTGTTGTACCATGTACATTCTATCACTTCTCTTTTTTTTGTATAATTACGGTTTGAGGAAACTACGTTTAGTTCTTTACCGCCTGACAGTCGGTTCATAATTCTTTCTACTTTAGGAATATCCTCCTCATATATCATATTTAGAGCATCAATACGCTTTCCGATTACTTCCGCTTTATTCCAGCCGAAGATATGTTCAGCCTCGACGGACCATTGGGTAACTACAAAATCGGCGTTCCATTCCAGCACAGCTAAAGGAGAATTTTCAAAGTGATATTTCAGTCGCTGCTCACTCTCCCGCAGCGACTCCTCCGAATTGCGCCTTTTCAAGTCTATTATATTAACAGATCGGGCTGTAAACCATACAAGTACAAGGAAACAAAGAGTATATGTAATTGCCACCAGAACGACACCTTCTTCAGATTTGAACAAGTCTGCCCGCTCTCCGTTTATCCGCAGCCATCCTATAACCACCGGCAAAATCATCAGACCGGGTATAAGTCTCCTTGCAATAATTCCTCCTGTGTCGCTGGATGTGAATACAGTTAAAAACCATGTATTGGGCCTAATCAGTAAAACAGCAACACATATCCCGCAAAAAGCAATACCGGTATTCAGCGCTACTGATAATTTGTCCAACTCAGTCGCTGAATAGACCCCGAGCATATAACTAACAATAACAAAATAACTTACCGAAATAACAGGGATGATTATAACATGTGCAATACTGGAAGTCTTCTTTTTGTCCGCCGGTAAAAGAAAAAGTATAAAACCAATAAGAAGGAAGTTACACGCCGTTAAAAAAGCCATCCTGGATACCGGGGCAATAAAAAAAGTCAGATATGATATTCCGGTCAAAGATAATTCATGTCCGGTTTTTATAAAATAGAGATAAACAAATATAGTAATCAGAGCTACCAGGCAAATGAAAGTTGCAAGTACTCCTGTAAGGATTTTCCAGAGAATTCCTGGTAAATTTAACTGGATTATCACCAATGCCGCTGCCACAAAAATCAAGCAAATCGATGTGATTATCTTCATAGTTTCCCAATTCGGACTTATGCTTTTAAATAGAGTGATCTTGAATACCCATCCGGCAAGATCGAGAAAGCTTAAAACGAATACAGTAATAATGGAAATCCATATGGCTATATGAAATGCACGTGACAAGTTCGATGAACGTTGGCTTAGCCATGGAATATGTTCTGAAGAATTACCTGACATTGCAATTTGTAAGTAATTCAAAAGTATATATTATTCTACAAAAATAAAATAATTGAAATTTGCATTCAGGGTCATTGGCTGTCATTAACTACTGACCTGTTCAAGCGAAAGACGGCTTTTATACTGAAGGTTTCTGAACTTTGAAGGAGTTAATCCTGTTATTTTCTTAAACTGGTTGGACAAATGTGCAATGCTGCTGTATTGTGTCAAATAGGAAATCTCTTTAATGTTGAGGTCATTGTATACAAGCAATTCCTTCACTCGTTCAATTTTGTGTGAAATAAAGAATTTCTCAATTGAAGCTCGGTTAACTTCTGAAAAAATATTTGCAAGATAGGTATAGTCATAATTGAGTTTTTCACTTAAGTAATCCGAAAGATTGATTTTCAATTGTTCTTCTGAATGATGGACAAGCTCGATTATAGCAGTTTTAATTTTTTCAGCAAGAATATTTTTACTGTTTTCAATTAATTCGAGTCCGTATTGTCTCAAATTGTTGTCCAGCAGTTTTAATTTTTCCGGTGAAACATTATCTGTTGTTTCAACTTCGACCAGGTCAATTGTTCTGTAGTTAATGTCAAGCTTTTCCAATTCCGACTTTACTACCATTTTGCAGCGTGTGCAAACCATGTTTTTGATATAAATCTTCATACCCAGAATCTTAATTGTTTCGGAAAAACATGTTTTTTCAATAAGATTATAAACGCATTATAATTGTTCCGACGATTATCTATAATTATTAACATCAGTCAAAAATATGTCAAAAAAAAAGGGAAGAGATTAAGATTAAATTAATTCGAAATTAAGAAGCCATTAAGAAATCTGAGTACAGACAAGTAAATACAAGTGTGCGCTATGAGATAATTTCACTTTCGTTCAATGTTTCAATAATAATTTTTGAGTAACTTGCAAGGTTAGATGATATTGGTTAATATACTAGAGTATGAAATTGAGTTAGTTTGAAAACATTAATTCTGTTTTATAAAACACAAAACACCCCTGATACTGACCTGAGAAGAAAACCAAAGGGCTATGAAAATATTGCTGGTTGAAGATGATCCTAAAATATCGTCGTTCGTTAGGATAGGTTTAGAAAGTAATGATTGTCTGGTTGATAATGCATATGATAGTGCAATCGGGGAAAAGTTAGCTTTGTCAAGAAAGTATGATGTAATTATTCTTGATGTGGTAATACCGGGAATCTCCGGATTTGAATTATGCAAAAACATCAGGAATAATAATATTCTGACACCAGTTTTAATGTTAACATCTCTTGATTCCGTTGAAGATAAGCTTACAGGATTTGATTGCGGAGCTGACGATTATCTGGTAAAGCCATTCAGTTTCCAGGAACTTTTTGCCCGGATTAAAGCATTGAACCGCAGAAACAGGGAAGCAATTGTTAATCCTGTTCTAAAAGTCCTTGATCTGGAACTTGATTCTATAGCCAGAAAAGTCAGGAGAAATGACAAGGAAATAAACCTTACAGCAACCGAATATAAGATCCTCGAGCTCTTATTAAGTAATAAAGGTAAAGTATTTGACAGAATTCTTATTGCCGAGAAAATATGGGGGTTTTCATTCAATTCAGGAACAAATGTAATTGACGTTCATATTAACTCCCTGAGAAAGAAAATAGATAAAGATTTCACACAAAAACTTATTCATACAAAAAAAGGATTTGGATATGTGCTGAGTGAAGAGTCTCAGGTGTAACTACAAGGCACAGGGCTCGGGGCACAGTTCAGCAGAACCAGTAACCTTTTAATCGTCAAGGCTTTAGCTAAAGAGATCCAACACAATATCCCGTTCACCAGTACTCCTTTTTATCAATTTATCAGATTAGATTATTCTTAACCTATTCTTAATCTGACCTTAATTAAATCTTAATTCATCGTACTATTTTAAGAAATACATTTGTTCAGGAAAAGTTTATGTTTCTTGATTTAAAATTTTTATAAAGAGGATATTGAAAAACTTAAATGATAAAAGACAGGTTTAAAAGTAAACTATTATAAAAATTATAAATGTGTGAATTGCACAATTCAAATATGAAATTAGTTTGAAGTACAGCTTATGATACAAATATTTTTAAACATCAATTTATTATTAACAATTTAAAAATTTTACTTATGAAAAGGTTACTATTCTTATTTTCGGCATTTTTGGTACTTACGTTTCCAATTCTGGCACAAGGACTGGTCTCAGAAGATGTACCAGAAGAAAGTTTTACCCTTAAAAAAGGGAACATTCCTCCCCAGGTTATTAAAACTGCAGATGAACTATTTAAAGGAGACACTCAGGTCGCATGGGGCGTTTTTCCGTATGAATTAAAAAATTACGGATGGTTTGTTAATAAGGATTATAATGAACCTATCGACCATTACGAATTACAAATTAAAGGCAAAGATGGATCTGATATATTCGCAGTTTTTGAATCAACTGGTGAACTTATCAGTTACAAAGTGATTAATAAGAATGCTGCTCCCCCCAGAGTTATTTTGAATTCAATAGAAAAGGGAGAATATAAAGACTGGAAAATTGTAGGTGATGTGATGCGCATTAAAAACAGCCAGAAAAAAACTGTTGAACATTATGCTGTAAAACTTGAAAAAGGTAATATGAAGAAAACCCTTTATTTTACCCTTAATGGAGAAACTTTAACTGTCAAATGACAGGTAGCAATGGGATTCAGTTTGAAAGTAATAAAAGCTGCTGACTCATTTTGGTCAGCAGCTTTTATTTTAACTACCATCAAACAATTATCAGACTGTGCCATAAAAAAATGGCAGATCAGCTGATTCTGGCATCTCAGACATTCAACTGAACCGGAAAATTTGAATCTGAAAAGCTGGATACTTTAGGATTATGATTCTTAATCGAATTTTAATCCAACATTAATGTGGTCTTAATTTAGCTCTATCATTATATCCATATTTTTGACAGAACAAGTTCGTGAAATGGTCTTTGTATTAAAGTATTATATCTCAGATCACTAAAGAACAACATCATGAAATTCGAATTACAACAATTACCCTTTGAGATTAATGCTCTTGAACCATATATTTCCGGAAAAACTCTGGAGTTTCATCATGGGAAGCATCATCAGGCTTACGTTTCAAACCTGAACAACCTGGTCAGTGGAACTAAATTTGAAAAAACAGATCTGGAGACCTTAATTAAAGTTACAGATGGCCCGATATTTAATAATGCTGCTCAGGCATGGAATCATACATTCTATTTTACCGGATTAAAACAGGGGAATAATCATCAACTTAAGGGTCCATTTAAGGAGGTCATTAACAGGAGTTTTGGTTCTGGTGCATTCTTTAAAGATACCTTCATTAAATCCATTGTTTCACTATTCGGATCAGGTTGGGTCTGGCTTGTCCTGAATCCAAAAGGTACGATGGAAATAATCCAGGAGAATAATGCGGGCAATCCGCTTCGCAGAGGGCTTGTACCATTACTGACCTGTGATGTGTGGGAACATGCCTATTATCTCGATTATCAGAACAGACGTCCTGATTACGCAGAGGCTTACTGGAGACTTATTAACTGGGAACTTATTGAGAAACGATATAATGATGCGAACTAATAATAGGTCTATAATTATCCAGCAAACAGGGCTTTATAAATATGGACTTAAATACTTTTTGGAAATTAATATATCTGCCCCTCCTTAGCAGATAGAAGATATTTTCCCCTCCTGAATATTCATCTAGTGAAGTCGCTTCGGGTTGCACTTATCGGGCAGAATTGGTAAGTAAAGGACAGGAGCAAAACAGAGCCTGGATAATTCAAGCCATTTCATTTTCCCGAAAAAACTAAAGTAACTATAATTAAAACCAAGTAATTATGAAAATCTATATAAAAAATATGGTATGTCAGGGAACCAAATCCTTTGTACTCCTGGAATTGGAAAGACTCGGTTTTAAATACAATAAATTTGAATTCGGAGAAATTGACCTTGAAAAGGATTTATCATTATTAGAGATAGAAAAATTAGACCAATCGCTGCGTAAATATGGGCTTGAATTTACATTCGGGAAGAGTTGGCTATAATTATGCATACCTCTATAGTTACTTCAGAAAGGAGACAGGTTTACCAATAGAGGAATTCTATCCGGAAAAGAAAAATGAGAAAGTGAGGTTGAAAGAACCAACATGGTCAGATGTTTTCAATCCTCTCTGGCAAAGTGTTCAGGAGAGCATCATTTTCTAGCTATAATTTTAACTCCGGATTAATTAATCGACCTTTTCCGGGGATTAATAAGATCTGATGGTGCAGGATTGAAAATAGTAAAAAGTCAATTTACGTTAAATGAAAATTTTAATGTTTGGGTGGGAATTTCCACCTCAAATTACTGGTGGACTAGGAACTGCCTGTTATGGAATAACAAAAAGTCTTGCAAAACAAAACGTGAATATACTATTTGTTGTTCCAAAAGCTTTTGGTAATGAAGATAGAAGATATACTACTCTTCAGGATGCAGGGGAGATACCTTTTAAATACATGGAATCAAATTCGGAAAAGTTTTGGAGAAAAGTATTGTACAAAGAGATATCAGCCAACCTTGTTCCGTATGTAACACCTGAAGAATATAAAAATAAGCTGAAAAAAAATGTTCTGATGTCACTGCAAGGAGAACATTTTAAAAAATCTGATTTTACACCCTTTTCAGGCAATTATGGTCCGGATCTTTGGAATGAAATGGAAAGATATTCAATGGTTACTTCAATTCTGGCCAGGAAAGAAACCTATGATATCATTCATGCCCATGAGTGGCTGACTTTTCCAGCGGCAATTTCTGCTAAAAGAATATCGGGTAAACCTCTTATAGTTCATGTTCATGCAACTGAATTTGACAGGAATGGCGGGAGTACTAATAGGGATATTTATGATATTGAAAAAAGAGGCATGGAATTATCCGATAAAATAATCACAGTGAGTAACTACACAAGAAATATTATCATTAACAAATATGGTATTCACCCCGACAAAGTAGTTACAATACACAACGCTGTAGACAAAAATACTGGCCCTACGATACTTAAAACAAAGAGACTTTCGAATGAAAAGATCGTGACATTTTTAGGCAGGATTACTTTTCAGAAGGGACCGGAGTATTTCATTGAAGCTGCTTATAAGGTTTTGCAAAAACAAAACAATGTTAGGTTTGTTATGGCCGGAAGTGGGGATTTGAAGGATAAAATTGTCAGACAGGTAAATAGCCTTGGGATTTCACTTAAAGTTACCTTTCCGGGTTTTCTTAAGAATGATGAGGTCAAAAAATTGTTTTCCCAAACTGACTTGTATGTTATGCCATCTGTTTCAGAACCTTTTGGCATATCACCACTTGAAGCATTGCGATCTGGAGTACCTGTTATTATATCAAAACAATCAGGAGTCTCTGAAGTCATCAAGCATGCAATTAAAGTTGATTATTGGGATATAAATGCTCTTTCAGATGCTATTTACGGGGTTCTTAATTATAATTCCCTGTCGAATTTACTTTCTTCAAAAGGAAGTAAAGAGGTTAACAAACTGCGTTGGGAGAAAACCGGTAAGCAGATACTTGATGTTTATAAATCATTAGTTTGATATGGATACAATAACATTTATCCCAACTTACAATAAGATCAAATGGTCGGGCAGTGGGAAAAAGCTAAACGGCAAAGTATTTGCAATTATCGTGTTCTCATAAAGGCGTTTTGATAAAGTTAAAGAGGAATGATAAATGCTTCTATAAATTGAACTATCAGGAGAATGAATTTAACTACCACAATTTTTTTTGAGGCAGTTACAGAAATCAGAATTTGAAAAGGCAGTGATACTAATGAAAAAAATTTGTTTAATTATTGAGATTCACCAACCCATGAGATTAGAGACATACAGATTCTTTGAAATTATGAGAAATCACTATTACTATAACGATTATGAGAATGAATATAATATTAAGCACTTATCTGAAAAATACTATCTGCCTGCCAACAGGATTTTGCTTGATTTAATTCATCATTACAAAAGCAGTTTTAAAATATCTTTCTGTTTTTCAGGGGTTGTTCTGGATCAGTTTGAATTATATGCTCCGGAAGTACTTGATAGTTATAAAGAATTGGTAGATACCGGTTGTGTTGAACTACTGTCGGGAACTTATTCCAATTCTTTAGGACCTTTAACCTGTAAGAAGAATTATTATAACCAGGTCAAACTACAAAAAGCCAGGATTAAATCTATTTTCGGTAGGAAGCCTCTGACCTTTCAGGGCAGAGACCTTTATAATTACAATTGCAGTCTGACTTATCCCGGTATTATTCTGTTATCAGGGAATGGAAAGTTGAACAAATACATTTCATATCGGGTTTCCGGAAAAAATCAAAGCGATTGGTCATTGAGCCAGGAAAAACTTGTAAGACTTCTAAATACCTGCTGGAAGAAAAGTAATGATTCAGTTAAATTATTCATTCCATATAATACCTTCGGAAGCTTACAAAATAATGTCACAAGGATACTTGAATTTCTTGATTCGTTCCCGGTAGAAGTTTTGTCAAATTCTGATTATACTTTTGTTACTCCTGCCGGAATTGAAGAAGATTCCAAATTCTGTTTACAAATGGGATCTTCCCCCGAAATTAGCAGCAAACACTTTGAATTATTCTATGCTTCATTCAATGAATTGCAGAGTAATGCATTTGAAAAATTATACTCTTTCAGCGAAAGAATCGAAAAGTGCGATGATCCTTTTATCAAAAAGGACTGGCTTTATCTGCAGTCTAGCGATCATTTTTATTTCATGAATCCGGTATTGTACGAGGAAAGTGAATTACACAGTAATTTTCTTCCTTTTGATTCGCATTACTTCGCTTATATAAATTACATGAACATTCTGATGGATTTTTCTGATAGATTGGAAAAATGGTTTAGTGATTATCTTAAAGATCAAAACGGTTGCACTGGCAAAATTGCAAAAGTTAAAAAAGGTATTCGTGGTCCAATTTCTTTAGAGAAAACACAATATTTTGCTGGTAATCAAGTAAATAATATGGGAAAATCAGACTTAAAAATAGGTTTTTAATTTGTTAAAATTATCTTGTTATGGAAAACTCAATTGTCAAAACAACAAAAAGAAGAGAGGTTCGCACGGCAAAATCCGGAAAAACCAGAAAGATGATTTCCGAGGAGGATATCCGCAGGAGAGCATTTGAGATCTACCAGGAAAATGGTGATAATTCTCATAATGAACTGGATGATTGGTACAGGGCTGAAAGAGAACTGAGAGAATCTGACAAATAGGATGATCTGAAAATAGTTTTATTCGGATGATTCGTTTCGACCAATTCTAAATCAATCCTTTAACTGGCAAATGTGGCTATAGCGTTTGTGAAATGGTTATTCTATTACAGAAAAACTCAAAGTCAAAAATGGAAATAAATGAATATCAGATTATTTGCATTTATAATATCTAGTGTCATGTCAATTATGATATGACGTAAATGTTTTGTATATTTGGCGAAAAACGCCATGGAGAAATATAAAGTAACATTGACAAAAGACGAGAGAGACGAATTAATGGACATTATCAACAAAGGAAGCCATACATCTCAAAAGTTCAGAACTTCTTACATCCTACTAAACTGCGATGAAGGGGAATTTGCTGATAAAGTAACTAATAATCAGATAAGTAGAGTCTTGAAAGTAGGGATGAGGACTATAGATAGAACAAAGAAGAAATTTGTTGAAGAAGGCTTTGATGCGGTTTTGGAACGAAGACCAACCCAACGGGAGTATGAACGTAAAGCAGATGGTGATTTTGAAGCACATCTTATTGCATTATGCTGTAGTGAACCACCGAAAGGCTTTGCAAAGTGGTCGCTTCGTTTACTCGCAGACAAGGTTGTTGAGCTTAAATATGCAGAAAGTATATCCCACGAAACCGTACGAAGAGTTTTAAAAAAACGATTTAAAACCCTGGAAGGTAAAAGGGTGGGTAATCCCGCCAAAGCAAGATAGCCAGTTTGTTGCACAGATGGAACAGGTATTGGACATATATAAATTACCATACGATAAACATTTTCCGGTTGTTTGCATGGATGAATCGCCAAAGCAGTTGATAGGGACAACCCGCTTTGAGGATCCCATAGATGGCAACAGAGAAAAGCGAGAGGATTATGAATATGTTAGAAATGGAGTTTGCAATATCTTCATAGCTAATGAACCGCTGAAAGGGAAACGATACATTAAAGTCACTGATCGCAAAAGGAAAGCAGAATGGGCTGAGTTTATAAAAGAAATTGCTGAGGAACATTATCCTAAAGCTGAAAAGATAACATTAGTGATGGATAACTTTAGCACACATTCAGCCTCAGCGCTTTATGAGGTTTACGAGCCGGCTGATGCAAAAAGGATATGGGACAGGTTTAATTTTGTTTATACTCCAAAGCATGGAAGCTGGTTGAATATGGCAGAGATTGAATTGAATGTACTTCACGGACAGTGCCTTAATAGGAGAATAGATAATTTTAAAGAAGTGAAAAAAGAAGTGAAAGCATGGATGCAAATCAGAAATAGTAAGAAATCAAAAATAAATTGGCAGTTCACCACAAAGGATGCCAGAATAAAATTAAAAAGACTTTATCCGTCAATTAACGATTGACATGACACTAGAAGGATTCAGAGCTATTCCTTGTTTCTTCGGAATCATGATAAAATACACCCATGAAATTGACTATTTTATATCAATATTACTAGACAAAACCGCATTTATGGAACCTGAGTTGGTAAAAATTTTAACAGAAATTAAGACACATGGATACCACCAGTGGATGCTTTCATACGACAAATCATTAATATTTACAGCTCGACATAGACATGACAATTTAATAGTATTTGAAGAATCGTTTCTAGGTTACTTTAGCCTTTTTAGAGATTTAGAAACATACGCCGAAAAGAAACTTAAGAAATTTGTAGCACGAAAAGCTTTATTACATCATTGACTTTTAACAAAGCCCTAACAGCTAACACGGACAATATGGGTAAGTTGCTTGTCACACTTTTTGCTTTTGCTTCTACACCCTAGACAGTCTTGTAATGGCCATTGTACCCGGACACCCGCACCTGCCCGCAATATAAATCCTGCCCCGTGACAGATTTCTGGCTCCGAGATAAATTGTACCGCGACACTGCGCCAGTGCCCCCAATAAAAATCCTGTACCGTGATAGTTTACTGGCTCCGATCATACTTGTACCGCGACACGCGTAATGCTCAATAAAATTTGTACCATGACGGCAAAAAGTGCGCCATACCCTCCTTGCACCGTGACAGCTTTCTGGCTAAAGAACCGGGACTCTGCCCGGTGCTT
>JBGOZX010000097.1:0-16186 GCA_041480425.1 Bacteroidia bacterium | reverse complement strand
GTAAGTCGATTTTATACGTCCGTTGCCGCCTTCATTATCAACAAATATAACTTCCGGGAAATCTTTGTGGCATTTATTGAAAATATTATCGGAGATGAAACGACTGGCATCGAAAATCGTTATGTTTTTTTGTGGTACACCTGCCTCTTTCGTCAAACTACAGATTAAGGCATATACGATTTGTGGAGATGCATTTAACCCGGTTGTATCAGCATGCCTGCGCGTATTATTCTGGTTTATTTTTATTGCTATTTTCTGGTTCGGGCTATATCCGTTTTTCCCTTTATTCTTAGTTTCATTGAAATTCCTGAAAAGTGCATCCCATGCTTTTGCTTCTGTCTTCTTACCGGTAAGAGTAGTCAGCATTCTGGCAATCATCTTATCGGTTTCAAGCTGTGAGGTACTCTTTTCATCCCACCAGTATTTGTTTGTTCCGTCCCATGTTGCAACTTTAGGGTCAAAAACCCAGACTACGCGTCCCGGAAAGATGCCCCGTTCAACACCGATCGGAGAATTTGACATAACACTATTCGAATCTATTTTACTGGCATACAGATTTTCGGTTCTATTGGTTAAAAACAGAAAAGCACTTAAAGTGGCAATGGTAAAAAATATTGCTGCAAAAATGTATTTGGCTTTTTTGAAATGGTATTTAGCTTTTTTAAATGCTAACACCGACCCGGAGAATGTAAGCAGATAAATTACAAATGTTGACATAATAGGTGCAGCTGCTCTCATACAAGGATAAGCAGCCCTTTGTGGCTTTGGAATAACCCTGATCAGGAACCAGACTGTTGAAGAGATTCCCAATATTATAAACATTATTTTGCTTAAAGCCGGCTTTCCAAACAGGTTTTTAATCCTGAGATAAAACATATTAAGCTTTGTTTTCATCTGTAAGTAATTTATTTTTTCAACAAAGATAGCTCTGTTTTTGAATTTGGAAAGTGGGGAGAGCCTGCAATAAATCAAAAAACAGTCCTCCTTATCAGGGGACTGCTTTTATTTAAATAGAGTAGAACTTTTATTTCGATAATAAGGTATTAAGGAACCTTTAGAACTTAAGAGAGACTCCAAGGTTCAGGTAAGCAATACCATATCCGAGTTCGGCAAATACCCCAAAGGTATCTTTGAAATAATATCTTGCACCAACAAACCATGACCATGCAATACCACCTGACGAGGCATTATAGTCATACCCTGTAGGTGTTCCAAACTCTTTTGAGGATGAAATATTATATCCCAGCAACAGACCGGTGTACGTATCCAGTTTATTGACCAAAGGATAATGGAAGTTACCTCTTACCCCTACTATAATGTTTGAATATTTCCAGCCCCAGCCCGAATATTCCCATTTATGTGAGGAATATCCAAGATAGCCACCGACTCCAATAACACCTTTTTCGAGTATGTTATCAGCAACACCCACTTCAAAGGAAGCTGAAATAGGAGGTATCGAACTTTTATAATAGGTTCCTGAATACAATGTGGATCCCAGCCCGATACCAAGGTTAAGAACTTTGGTTCCCTTTTCAAAAGTAGATTCCTGAGCTACAAGTTGCGTCAATGATAAGACAACAACTACAAATAATAACAAAATTTTTTTCATAGTTTTAGATTTTTAATCATTAATTAATTGACAAACAATTTTTAATAGGATTTGTTTACTCTGGTTTTAAAATTTACTGAACAATTTTATCAAATTAGAACTAAACTATGCCAGCTTTAGCTAATGCAAATTCTTTTCTTCTATTAAATATAAAGTGTTTTATTATATTTCTCTTCCTTCTTTTCCGCCTTTTTAAAAAGGGAAAAGTAGGCTAATGTAGTAATTTTATCTTAAGAAAAGCAGGAATCATTCAGAAAATTTCTTAAAAATTTACTGTTAAATCATTAACACTGAAAGTTAAAAAGAAAGAACAGGTTGTATCGTCCCGTTTTTTTGCTAAACTCCATTAAAAATCAGGAACATAACAGCTGCAAGGGTCGCTCCCAATGCCGGGCCCAATATCGGGACCCAGGAGTAACTCCAGTCGCTGTTGCGTTTGTGAGGTATTGGCAGCAGGAAATGCATTATCCGTGGACCAAGGTCACGGGCAGGATTGATTGCATAACCTGTCGGACCACCCAATGAAAGACCAATTCCCAGTACAACCAGAGCAACAGGCAGTGCATTCAGTGCTCCCAACCCAACTTCCGGCTCTGCCATATAGAGTATTGCCAGAGTAAGCACATATGTTCCAATCACCTCAGTAATAACATTATACCAGTAACTCCTGATATTTGGGGCAGTACAGAATACTGCCAGTTTTGAATCGCCATCAACAGTTGCATCAAAGTGCTTTTTATAAGCCAACCAGACTAATGTAGCACCAAACATCGCACCAAGAAGTTGTGCACAGATGTATACAGGCATTTTTGCAACAGAAAACTTATGTGCAATTACAAGAGCAAGTGTGACAGCAGGGTTCAGATGTGCCCCACTGAAAGGAGCAGCAATCAATACCCCGGTAAACACGCCCACTGCCCACCCGAAGGTTATTACAATCCAACCACTGTTATTTCCTTTGGTTTTATTCAAAAGAACATTTGATACAACCCCGCCACCAAAAACTATAATTATGGCAGTTCCAAAAAATTCTGCAAAAAATGGACTCATTTTTTTAATTATTAATTAATTGATTATTAACTATTTATTTTTACTATTATTCTGAATCTTTTGCCCAGGCTTCAGCAGCTTTTACAGCGCGATGCCAGCCTTTAATAAGCGAATGTGTCTCGCCCAATGACATTTGCGGTAAAAATGTTTTATCGAGCTGCCATTGCTTATTAATTTCGTCCATACTGCTCCAATACTTAACAGCAAGACCGGCCAGATATGCTGCACCAAGAGCAGTAGTCTCGGTAATTTTTGGCCGGACCACCTTTACCTGAAGCAGATCAGACTGGAACTGCATAAGAAGATTGTTAACCGTAGCTCCTCCATCCACACGTAATTCCCGGATCTCAATCCCGGAGTCTTTCTGCATGGCTAATAAGACCTCAAGCGTCTGGTAAGCGATACTATCGAGGGCTGCACGGGCGATATGGGCAGAAGTTGAACCACGTGTGATTCCCACAATTGTCCCTCGTGCATGCTGATTCCAGTGTGGCGCACCAAGACCTGCAAAAGCAGGAACAAAATAGACTCCTTCGCTGTTTTTTACTTTTGCAGCAAGTTTTTCAACATCGCCCGATTTCGGAATTATTCCAAGCCCGTCGCGTAACCATTGAACAACCGCACCTGCAATAAAAATACTTCCTTCAAGAGCATATTGTGTTTCATTACCTATTTTCCATGCAATAGTAGTTAGCAACTTGCTTTTTGATTCAATCGGTTTGGTTCCTATATTCATCATCATAAAACATCCTGTACCATAAGTATTCTTTACCATACCAGGTTCTGTACACATCTGCCCGAACAGTGCTGCCTGCTGATCACCGGCAATTCCGGCGACCGGAATCTCTGAAGAAAAGTGTCCGGCAGTATGTCCGTAGATTTCACTTGAAGATCTGACTTCCGGCAACATGCTTGCCGGAATGTTGAAAATTTTAAGTAATTCATCATCCCAGGCCAGCGTATGGATATTGAATATCATTGTTCTTGATGCATTCGAAACATCGGTAATATGCAACTTCCCGCGGGTCAGATTCCATATCAGCCATGAATCGATAGTTCCGAATGCCAGTTTTCCTTTTTCAGCCAGGCTCCTCGCACCTTTTACATTATCCAGTATCCACCGTACCTTGGTAGCAGAAAAGTAGGCATCGATTATCAGTCCTGTTTTTTCACGGATCTTCGGGCTCTGTCCCTCACTTTTAAGCTGATCACAGAAATCTGCTGTTCGTCTGTCCTGCCATACAATTGCATTGTATACCGGTTTGCCGGTGATTCTGTTCCACACAACTGTAGTTTCACGCTGGTTTGTAATGCCTATTGCTGCAATATCAGTACTCTTAAGTCCGGCTTTTGTAATCGCTTCCACAGCAACACCTGCCTGCTTTGACCAGATCTCTTCAGGATTGTGTTCTACCCATCCGGGCTGAGGAAAATACTGAGTAAATTCCTTTTGTGCCGTCGCAACCGGAAGTCCATTCCGGTCGAATACCATTGCCCGGGAACTGGTTGTTCCCTGGTCGAATGCCAAGACAAAATCATTCATATTTTGAAATTATATTAACCTGTTTCCGTTAATCAGCTACAAGTAGTTAACTATTAATTGATTATATGCAAATAATTGTTCTTCCTGCCATTTGCTATTTTGTCCGAGTTCCTTTGCCATCAGTCTGGCTACCTGCGGTGCTATTGCCACACTTGCTCTGACATCGAGAAAAAGTGAGCGGGTTCTTCTTGCCATCATATCCTCAAGTGTACGTGGCATTTCATTCCTGCATATCCAGATTATTTCCGCCTTTGTATATGGAAGCCGGGGATCAAGGATTTCTCCAAGTGAAGATTGTTCACCTATCATTTTTTCGATTTCGTCAGCCCCGTCACCATATATGCGCAGGCGCTCGGATTTCAGAACCTTATTATCTGAATAAAACCTGTAGTTTTTTGTAATACAATGTCTGTTTTCAAGAATCCCTGCTTTTATCCCTCTGTTAATAGTCTCCTCAGCCATACGACGATAAGAGGTCCATTTACCGCCAACTATTGAAAGAAGATCTGTTGAAGAGAGTGTAATTTTATGTCTGCGGGAGACTTCCTTCGTCGAAGAGGGATTATCAGGATTGGCTGCCAGCGGCCGTAACCCGGCAAATATGCTCAAAACATCTTCACGTGAGGGCGGTTTGGTCAGATATCTTCCTGCAGTTTTAAGAATAAAGCTGATCTCCTCATCCAGAGCTTTAGGTTCCAATGAGATGTTATCGAGAGGTGTGTCCGTAGTTCCAACAACAACCTTATCGTACCATGGGATTGCAAAAAGTACTCTTCCATCGTCAGTTTTTGGGATCATGATAGCCGACTTGCTTTCCAGGAAGGACCTATCGAGGACAATATGTACACCCTGGCTTGGACGGATTGTTGGTCTTGATTCCGGATCATCCATCTTGTGTATTTCGTCGGCAAAAACTCCTGTGGCATTTATTACAAGCCTAGCGTTGATATCAAGTTCCTTTCCTGAATCACTATCTTTTGCTCTTACCCCTGTGATTTTGCCTCTTTCATTTTTTAGTAAACTAATCACTTTAAAATAATTAAGAACAATACCTCCTTTATCAACACATGCCTGAGCAAGTGCAATGGCCATTCTTGAATCATCAAACTGACCGTCGTGGTAAACAATTCCTCCTTTCAATCCTTCCGGTTTCAGAACAGGTAAACGGCCAAGGGTTGTCTTACGGTTTATAAAATAGGATTTCCCCATACTAAGCCTTCCGGCTAACAGATCATAAAACTTAAGCCCTGCTGTATATAACAAAACGTCCCATAATGTATAGACCGGAATTACAAATTCCTGGTTTGCAGTAAGATGAGGGGCATTCTTTATCATTCTTCCCCTTTCGTGCAATGCTTCAGTTACCAGAAGAATATCACCCTGAGCCAGGTAACGGACTCCTCCGTGAACCAGTTTAGTACTGCGTGATGAAGTTCCTTTAGCAAAGTCGGATTGTTCCAGTAAAAGTGTTTTATATCCGCGGGTGACAGCATCGAGAGCAATACCCAAACCGGTTGCACCGCCTCCTATCACTATAATATCCCATTGAACTGCACTTTGTCCCTGCAATTCCAGGACTAATGATTCACGATTCATATGATTTAGTTCTTCTTAAAATCGGGTAATAATGTTACAAAGAAAATTTTATAGTACAAATCAAAATGGAAAAGAAAATATTTGGTGAATATGTTATAGAGGCTGCCGAAAAAAACCATTTTTAACCGCAAAGTACACTAAGAAGGAGCAAAGTACGCAAAGTTAAAACAGTGTTTTTCAGTTCTTTGCGATCTTTGCGTAATATCTTTGCGACCTTTGCGGTTAAATGGATTTGACTTTTAAAACAACCTTTATATAGAACATTATTAGTATTTTTGTATTAAAGGAACAAAATGGAAACATGAAAAAAATTCTTCTTATCGCAGCAATTATATCATCTTTTTTTTGCAATACTTATGGGCAAACCAGAAAAACAGCCCTGCTCCTGATTGATATTCAGGATTTCTATTTTCCGGGGGGTAAATCTGAACTCGTTGCTCCTGAAAAAGGCGCAATGAATGCAGCAAAACTTCTCGCTGAATTCAGAAAAGAAGGGAAGTTAATAATTCATATAAGACACAATTCTGAACCAGGAGGTAAGATAAATGATATTGTCAAACCTTTACCTGACGAAAAGGTCATTACAAAAAACGAAGTTAATAGTTTTGTTGGCACTGATCTTCTCGATTATCTAAAAATCAATAAGATAGATACTCTGGTCCTATGCGGTATGCAGACTCACATGTGTGTGGAGGCCGCAACCCGTGCAGCATCTGATTTTGGCTTCAAATGCATCCTTATTCATGATGCCTGCGCTACAAAAGACCTTAAATTCGGAGACAGGGTAATCAGGTCAGAAGATGTTCACTATTCCACCTTAAGTACTCTTAAAAACTATTCTGAAGTTGTAAGTACAGAAGATTTTCTTAAAACCAGACAATGATTTTAATTATCAATTCATTTTTATAAACTTAAGACAGGCTGGAGCAGTTACTCTAAATTGTCTGGCCGGTTCTTTAGGGAGTCCGGTAGTTTTATCTATTTTAAAAACAGAAATACTATCGGACTTCTGATTCCCCACAAGAATAAACCTGCCGGAAGGATCAATCACGAAGTTCCTCGGCCAGTCACCCCCGCATGAGGTGTGCCCTGCCAGATTAAGTAAACCGTCACTGCCAATCCTGAAGGTTACAATAGTGTTTTCACCCCTGTTTGATCCATAAAGAAACTTCCCGCTCTTACCAATATGGATATCGGCACAATAGTTATTCCCCATAAATCCTTTCCTGACAGTCGGCAATGTCTGTACCAATATCAAACCCTCTTTTTCATCAACATTAAATACCATCACTGTTGAACCAAGTTCGTTGATTAAATACATTTTTGAGCCTTCATTATTGAAAACAAAATGACGCGGTCCCGAACCTTTTGGAAGAGATATTATGCCATTATTGACAAGGTTAAGTTTCCCGTTGTTAATGTCAAAATCGTAAATCAATATCCTGTCAAGACCGAGGTCAGTTACATAAACACGCTTACCTGCAGGATCATTAATTATCATGTGAGCATGGGAATCATCTGGAGAACTTTTTACATATAATATAGTATCGGTTATGCTTTCAGGAATCCCCTTATTATCAAGTTTAATAACTGCAACTGATCCGTTTGGATAGTTTGCAACAAACAAAAAACCACTGTCAGCAGACATTGAAATATTACATGGTCCTCCGTAGGGAATCAGAATCTCATTCATCTTTTCAAAAAGCCCGTTTCTGGCATCGTATTTTAAAGTTGTAAGTCCGCCGCCAAAAATGCCATTGAACTCCATTACCTCATTTAAGGTATAGAGCAACCCGTTCCCCGCCGAATAACAAAAGTATGATGGACTAGGCCCAACATCGGATTGAGAGATCAGTTTTAAGTTCCCATTCCCTTTGTTAAATTCAAAGACAGATAATCCTTTTTCTCCTGGTTTGGTAAAACCTCCTACAAGAAGCCTGTAGTCCTCTGTGCAACCTGTAAAGGAAAAACCAAGAAGGATTAAAACAGGACAGATATATTGAAAGTATTTTTTCATTATATAGTAATTTATTTTATTTGTTTCAAACCACCTCATCCTCTTTACTACTATCTTCACTTCTTCTTAACTCATCCTCCTAACCTCCTTCTTTTTTTCAATCCACCTCATCCCCCAACTCCTTCTTCTTTACAACTCACCTCATCCTCCAACTCCTTCTCCTATAGGAGAAGGAGTGTAAGTCAAAGATTATCATCAATATAGCCCCTCTCCTTCAGGAGAGGGGTTGGGGTGAGGTATATTATAAAAACGAGGCTGATTTTACAGCCTCGTTTTATCTTTATTTTATACTTCAAAGCTATCGCATTCCCGATATGCCTGAATAACACGGGCTTCCCCCTCTTTTGTTCTGTTGCTTATGCCGTGTTCCATACAAATAACACCTTCGTATTTCTTGCTATAGATGTATTTGAATACATTCTTATAGTTGATCTCGCCTGTTCCGGGTTCATTACGTCCTGGGCTGTCACCACAATGGAAAGCACCGATCTCACTCCATGCTGCTTCGATGTTCGGAATAAGATTTCCCTCAGTTATCTGCTGATGGTAGATATCCTCAACAATTTTGCAGGATGGTCTGTTTACTGCCCGGCAGATAGCATAAGACTGAGGTATCCCGGTTAAAAACAGTCCGGGGTGGTTCCTGAGTGTGTTCAGTGGTTCGAGAACTATAGTAAGTCCTGCCGGTTCAACCACATCGCAACAATACCTGAGATTATCAATAACGTTAGCAGTCTGAAAATCCCGGTGAAGTCTTTCATCGTATCTTCCGGGAACGACAAGTGCCCATTTTACCCCGGTCCGTTTAGCAACCTCAACACCCTCTTTCATTTTATTAACAAGCATCTCTCGTGTTTCAGGTTTGTTGAGAACGAAAGATGTCACCGCGAAATCTGCATACAAAACAAAGGGACCAAGCTCCATGCCGAGACGTTTCATTTCGTTGGCAAGTTTCACCTGATCCTCAACAGGTCGCCCCATAAGCCCGTTGTCGAACATTGCCCTGAAACCCATATCATAACAGAACTTAATGTTATCCAGTATCTCTTTTCCGGCATGTTCACGGAACATTCCTATGCCTGGGGCATATTTCAGTTTGAAAGGGGCTGTGGCATCCGTTGCCTTTTGCTGTTTGGTACCCGGCTGAGTGCCAAAAACCGCAGGAGCAGCTAAGATAGCGGCTCCTGTAGCAGTTGCTTTTTTTATAAAGTTTCTTCTTGATTTATCCATATTATATTATATTAAATAATGTGGATTTAACCTTTAATTGGTTGATTTAGGTTTCGCAGCTCTCGCGGCAGCTCTCTCGGCAGCTCTCGCTTTCTCTGCTTCTGCATCATAAGCAAGACCGGCTATTGGTACCGATTTGTCAATATCAACCGGACCAAATACAAATACTGTCGGACCAAGTTTGAGGTCGGAGTTCATCATCTCTTCATATGTTGTCTCTTTTCCGGTATAAGCCGAAATACGACCCATAATACCCACCATAGTTGATATGGCCGTAGCTTCCAGTTCATTAAATACTTTCCCTGTACGTATAGCTGTTACAAGGTCGATATGCTCCTGAACATAAGGATCAACGCTGACACGTCTACCTGGTTTCCCATCTTTGTCAAGAGGATATTCATATTTCCATACCTCAACTCCTGCCAGGTCCAGGATAGAACTCTGGCAGTTGGTCGAACCTTTTGATCCCTGCAATCTTTCGGAAACATTGTTAGCACAACCATTTATCTGACGGCACATACTATGTACATGAATTCCGTTTTCAAATGTATAATCGATGCTGAAGTTATCATACTGGTCTCCTGTTACACGACGGAGCCGTGAACCCATCCCAACAGCTTTAACAGGATGTGATCCTGTAAACCAGTTCATTACATCGAGGTTATGAACATGCTGTTCTACGATATGGTCGCCTGAAAGCCATGTCCAGTTAACCCAGTCGCGGATCATCCACTCCATTTCGCTCCATTTCGGATCATTTTCGCGGTGCCATAGTTTACCGCCGTTCCAGTAAACATTCCCACCAACGATATCGCCGATAGCGCCCTGAGCTACCTGCTGCCAGTTAGCAACATAGTCGCGCTGGTGACGACGCTGGGTACCTGTTACTATATTCAGTTCCATTCCTTTTGCTTTCTGAGCTGTAGCCATAACTGATCTTGCACCTACCGGGTCAACACATACAGGTTTTTCAGCAAAAATGTGCTTTTTAGCCTGGACTGCAGCTGCTAAATGCTCGGGACGGAAGAATGGTGGGGTGGCTAAAATAACAATATCAACACCAGCATCAATTACCTTCTGATAAGCATCGAATCCGACAAAGCACTTATCGAGAGGAACTTCCTGGTTTTTTTCTTTCAGGATACTGGCTCTGCAGTTGTCAACACGGTCCTGGAAAGTATCTCCTAAAGCAACGATCTGAAGATTAGGTCCTGCATTCAGGAAGTTAATTGCAGCTCCGGTTCCGCGACCACCACAACCAATAACGCCGGCTTTCAGAACCGGACCGTCGGGAGCCTGATCAAGGAAATTAGGTACAGCAACAACTTTTTTAGTTTCACGGGCACAACTGGTAATAATTGAGGGAACAACAACACCTGCTACTCCGACAGTTGCTGCCTTGCCCAAAAAATTACGTCTTGAAATACTTGATTTTTTCATGTTAGATTAGTTTTATGAGAACTTTTATAAATGGCTTAAACCTTTCTTATGGAATGTAACCAAATGTAAATAAATGGATTTTAAAAAGCAAGAATTAGCTTCATTTTAATATTTTTTAACTTAAGCCGGTAACCTATTTATAGTTTGCTTCCTCGTTTTTCCTCTTAAACCTAAATGAAGGAGGTAAATAATAGCTTTTTTTACTAATTTTCGCAGTTCATGTAAATTGGAAAACAAATGTATCTCTACATTATTAAGTTTTATGATATGCTCGAAAATCAATTTTATACCCCTTCCCTAAAGGGCGAAATTGATTTTCTTCGCTCCCCCTCTGGCCGGGGTAAACGAAGAAAATCAACAGTAAATATTGTTTGGGATACATTTGTCATAAAATATCTGCATTTAATATTCTTATTTTTTTTTCTCTACAGCTGTGGCAATAAACCCCATGGAAATGTAACAAACACAGGGAAATCCCCGGGTCTGGAACCTGACTATTCAGAAGTTACTATACCCCCAAATATTGCACCGTTAAACTTTAAAATTAAAGAAGAAGGTTCTTCTTTTTTTGCAAGATTTTCTGCAGGGTCCAGAACCATCATGGAAATCGGATCAGTAAACGGTATTATTAAGATCTCTGAAAAAAAATGGAAAAAAATGCTGCAAACATATGCAGGTCAGGAGTATAATATAGATATTTTTATTAAGGATAATAAAGGGCAATGGTCAAAATTCAATACCCTTAAAAACAGTATAGCCAGAGAACCTGTTGACCCTTATCTGACATATCGTTTACTTTATCCCGGTTACGAAAGCTGGAGTGAAATCAGTATAAAACAACGGAGCCTGGAGAATTTCCATGAGAGGTCATTGATCGAAAACAGTATAGTGGATGAGAACTGCGTTAACTGCCATTCATTCAATAACGGGAAGTCTGATGATTTTCTATTCCATATGAGAGGCAGTTTAGGCGGCACCTATTTTTATTCTGATGGAGAGTTGAAAAAGACTAATCTGAAGACAAAAGAGATGAAAAACGGCGCCGTTTATCCCCGCTGGCATCCATCCGGAAAATTTGTGGCGTTTTCTTCCAATAAAATAGTTCAGCAGTTTCATGCTGCTGATAATAAGAAAGTTGAAGTGAGCGACCTGGAATCTTCGCTTGTTCTTTATGATGTTGACAAAAATGAAATATCGGATATAAAGTTAACTGATAAAGAAAAGTTTATGGATACATACCCGGAATGGTCGCCTGACGGCAGGTATCTTTATTTCTGCAGGACCGGAAAGATTGGCGAGGTGTACGATTACCAGCAGATCCGTTATAATTTATGGCGGGTACCATTTGATCCGGCAAATCGTAAATTCGGTGAAGCTGAAATGGTTTTTGATGCTGCACAAATAAATAAAAGTATTTCATTCCCAAGGATTTCTCCCAATGGTAAATTCCTTGTTTTTACACTTCACGACTATGGATGCTTCCCTATCTGGCACAAGGAGGCTGATCTTTATTCAATTGATCTGGAGACATTCAAGCCGGTCAGACTGGAATTAAACAGCGATTTCACCGATAGTTATCATTCCTGGTCCTCAAATGGCAAATGGCTGGTATTCAGTAGCAAAAGGGGAGACGGACTGACTGCCAGACCTTACATTGCCTATATTGAAGAAAATGGTAACTCGTGTAAACCATTTATCTTACCCCAGAAGGATCCTGAATTTTACCAGAGGTTTTTGAAAAGTTTTAATGTTCCGGAGTTTTCGACCATTAAAATTTATATAGATCCGGGCAAGATCAGGAGAACAGCTAAAAATGATGCTACACAGGCTAAATGGTCTGAATATTAATGTTTTGCTGATTAATCTTATGAAAAATGATGAACCAGTCAAAGAGCACAAATAAACCCCATTTTTCTTATCTGCCTTACCTGGTATTTTTTCTGGCTTCATTTTTATTTTTTGCTTTTTTCGGTGATTATGTATGTTTTTTCCAGGAAAAATCATCTCTCTTTATTTTTTCTTATGATTACCTGAATGAAAATCTTCACCAGCCCGGTTCTATTATTATATACCTGGGAAAATTCCTGTCAACATTCTACTTTTATCCTGTCGCAGGAGCAATTATTATTTCCCTGATAATCTGTTTAATAGTTTACCTGATAACAAAAATACTCAGTTATTTGTCCGGAGATGAGTCCGTTTTTGTTCCATTGCTATTTGGAGTCGCAGTTTTTTTTCTCCAAACCAATTACCAGTTTCTGCTTTATAATAGCCTTGGAATCCTGCTTCAATTGA
The DNA here is from genome assembly GCA_041480425.1 of Bacteroidia bacterium. Classification (GTDB taxonomy): domain Bacteria; phylum Bacteroidota; class Bacteroidia; order Bacteroidales; family VadinHA17; genus LD21. The sequence goes on along the minus strand of JBGOZX010000097.1, from coordinate 3,406 downwards.
CCTTTTTCTATCTGACAATAAAGCACTTAAAAGGTTGGCTTCCTGTTTTTATTTTTCCTTTCTGGTATTTCGTGACAGGTGGATTTGCATGGATCTTCTGCCTGATGTTTACTTTTTACCTGGTTTCGAAATCATGGAGAATCGGTTGGAGCAAAATCATTTCATTATGGTTTCTTAATCTTCTGATCATTTACATTTCAAAAGAGTTTATCTTTTTTCAAACAACCAGGACACTGATTTTTTACCCGTTTTCAAACAGCGATACCGGATCACAATTCAAATTATTTCTTCCCGTTGTTGCCCTACTTGTTCTTCTTCCCATAATTGCCGGAATTAAAATCAGATTATTCCCCCATAAAAAGGACCCTAATTTATTTTATAAAATAATCCCATCGCTGATTCTTGTAATTCTTGTTGTTACAACAGCTTCTCTTCGCTTTGATAAAAAAGCCAAACAGTATTTTCATGTTGAGAAGTTGTTTTATCAGAACAGACTGGAGGAAATAATTGAATACAATTCAAAGAATCCTTCCACAAATATTCTGACCAGCTTTCTGAACAATATCGCACTCTGTGAAACCGGCAGGCTTAATGATCAGCTTTTTTATTTTCCTCAGAGTCCTGACGGACAGACACTATTCCTGAAGTGGGAAATGATTGGCGAAGTATTAAGACGGGGAGGATACTTTTATTACACTATCGGGATGATAAATGAGGCTCACCGTTGGGCTTTTGAAAATATGGTTATGAAAGGAATCTCTCCTGAGGGGTTGAAAATGCTTATCAAAACAGAACTTATTTATGGTAATTACAAAATGGCTGCGAAATACATCCCGATCCTGAAGAAAACAATTTTTTACAGGAGTGAAGCCAGCGGATTTGAAAAGTTATTGTTTGACGATAAGGCTGTTGAATCTAATCCGGAACTAGGGGAAAAAAGAAAAAGCAGGATCACCAGGGATTTCTTTGCCATAACTGACGATCCATATATTAACATTGAAAGGGTACTGGCTACCGATTCACTTAACAGAAAGGCTTTTGAATATAAACTGGCTTACCTGTTGCTTAAAAAGAATAATGTGAGTATTGCAGCTGAGCTTTCAAAACTCGAAAGGTACGGATTTAAAAAAATACCGGTACATTTAGAAGAGGCAGCTGCGGCATATAAGATATTAAATTCAGGGCCTTTATCAGACTTTGGAAATCTTCAGATCGATGCACACACCGAACTAAGATTTAATCAGTTTCTGCAAACCTTTCAATCATACGGTAATGATTTAAAAGCAGCAGAACCGGTTTTAAAACAAAAATTCGGGAATACCTTCTGGTATTGGGCGTTCTATAAATAATCCCCCCAACCCTTTTTTTTGCCCCCCTTCTTCGCTTTCCATCGGCCGCCTAAGGCTTGCCGACGGCGCTGCGCGAAGCTTCAGCGAAGCAAAGCAGGGGAGTTGGGGGGTAAAAAATCGTAGAGACGTTGCATGTACTAAAATTTTTAAGGATCAACTAATTATTTGTAAATTAAATTTTTTAGTATAATTTTTACAAATATTATGTAACAGCTAAAATTTACTTATAATCCTAAAACAAATTAACCCTATGAAACCAAAGATCATCATAACCCTTTCATTCATGATGTTTCTGCAGTATTACATCTGGGGTTCCTGGTATGTGACCATGGGAACTTTTATGACTGAATTCCTTAAATCCACGGGAATACAGATTGGAGCAGTCTACAGCGCCCTGGCTATTGCCACCATGATATCACCATTCTTTATCGGCATGGTGGCAGACCGGTTTTTTGCGGCACAGCGGTTAATGGGACTATTACATATTCTCGGTGGATTATTGCTCTTCCTGGCTTCTAAAGTTGAAAGTAACGGACCCTTTTATTGGGTGATCCTTCTTTATTCACTGGCATACATGCCTACCATAGCCCTTTCAAACAGTGTGGCGTTCCGCCAAATGACCGATCCCGGAAAACAGTTTCCACTGGTCAGGGTTTTCGGTACAGTCGGGTGGGTGGTGGCCGGTTTCATGATTGCCCTGCTGGGCATTGAGAAAACACCTTCGACCTTCTATATGGCTGCCATCGTTTCAGTTGCACTGGGCTTGTTCAGTTTTACCCTGCCCAACACACCGCCACAAGGGAAAACCCGGTCTTCAGCCAAAGCGATATTGGGTATCGACGCTTTGATGTTATTCAGGGAAAGACCTTACCTGATCTTCTTCATTGCGGCCATATTCGTTTGCATTCCCCTGTCATTTTATTTCGGGTTTGCCAACCTTTACCTGAACCAGTCAGGTATGCATAATGCCGCCGGGAAAATGGTTATGGGACAGATCTCCGAAGCGTTGTTTATCCTGGCAATACCATTTCTCTTTAACAGGATTGGCGTGAAAAAGATGCTCCTGATCGGTATGACTGCCTGGATACTTCGTTACCTGTGTTTTGCCTTTGGCAACATGGGTGTAAATTTATGGATGTTGTACGCAGGTATTATTCTTCATGGTGTTTGTTATGATTTCTTCTTCGTTACAGGATATATGTATACCGAAAAGAAATCGAATGAAAGGATCAAGAACACGGCTCAGGGATTATTCACGTTTGTCACTTACGGACTGGGTATGTTCATCGGCACCTGGTTCTCGGGCTTTGTTACCAGCTACTATACGGTAAATAATGTGTATCAATGGAAGAATATCTGGCATATACCTGCCTATATCGCTGTTGCGGTGCTGATCTGTTTTATCTTCTTCTTCAAGGAAAAGAAAAAGATTGAAGTGGTACAGTAAGGTGTGGTTTATGCGGCTTGGGGTGCGGGAAAAGGATTTTTGCTTGTTCCTCATTCAACCTATATTTCTCAGGTACTCACACCCTCCATCTATTAATTAATCACATGAACTCACCCCCCGGCCCCCTTCTCTGTTCCACAAAGAAGGGGGAGTTTCTTGCTATAATTGAAAAGGTTTTGGTAAAGGAAAATGAAATGAATAAAGGAGTGTAATTTTATTTTAATACATTATTATTCAACAATATATCTTTTTAAATTTACCCCCTCTTTACAGGGCTGAGCGTTAAGAACCAGCCTGGTAGGCTGGTTTAGCGATGGAGCCAGCATGCAGGGTAGAGAGGGGGTAAGGGGCATAGCCGTCAACCTAAGGGGTAAAGTTAATAGAATATCTAACATTTTGAGATAGGTTTTATTTAGTTAAGTGTATAATATAGGGGGGTTTATGATCCATATGGGTCTACCCTTAAGAGGTCTCTGGAAGAGGTTTGGACTTCAAAGGAGTTGAACGCTAGAGCCAGAGAAACAGGTTTGTGTAAGAGGAAATCGAAGGTTATTCCTTCTATGTTCTTTGATTTATTGATGTATGATGTCAGTTCAGGAATAACAAAAAG
>JBGOZX010000096.1:0-16552 GCA_041480425.1 Bacteroidia bacterium | reverse complement strand
TTCTCAAGCTTCGTCAATCACGAATTGAAAACACAAAGCCAGAGAAATGTAGCTAACCCCCATACTTCGGCTATGCTCTATATGAGAAATTAGCCAAACTCGAGGCCCTCTCCTTCAGGAGAGGGTGGGGTGAGGTAAAAACGGGAAATGGCCTAAATGTACAAAGGTGCAAAGGGAGGAGTCACAAAAAGCTAAAAGGATCATCGTTACATGTTATTACTTTGCAGGAAAATCAAAACCAAAAAAAATGAAAAAGATAATTATTACATTGACTGTACTATTTCTTGTTGGTCAGAATATCTCTGCCCAGAAAGTCCTTACCAAAGATGAACGCATGGCATGGTGGCGCGAAGCACGTTTTGGAATGTTCATTCACTGGGGTGTCTATTCCTTGCCTGCCGGCTCATGGGACAGTCATCAGATAGGAGGAATCGGCGAATGGATAATGAACCGTGCTAAAATACCGGTAGCTGATTACCAGCAGATGGCCAGACAGTTCAACCCTGTTAAATATAACCCTGAGACGTGGGTAAAAATGGCAAAGGATGCAGGAATGAAATACATTGTTATTACATCAAAGCATCACGACGGTTTTGCCTTGTTCGGGTCCAAAGCCAGCAGGTGGAATGTTGTGGATGCCACAGTCTATGGAAAGGATCTGCTTAAACCGCTTGCTGAAGCATGTAAAAAATATGGGATAAAACTGGGATTTTATTATTCCCAGGCCCAGGACTGGAACAATCCCGGAGGATCTGCAGCACGCAAAATTACTAAGGAAGGCTGGCCAAATCCCGATTCTGTAATAATTGATGCCTATACAAAAGAACATAAGGGCCACTGGGATCCTGCCCAGGAAAAAAGAACATTTGATCAATATATTGATGAAGTTGCCGTTCCACAGGTAAATGAGTTGCTGACTAATTATGGAGACCTGGCAGTTCTCTGGTGGGATACGCCAACCAATATGACTGATGAGGCTGCTTTAAAGCTACAGTCATTACTTGCATTACAACCTGCAATAATTACTAATGATCGCCTTAAAAGGCCAAATTTCCCCGGTGACCATAAAACACCCGAACAAAGAATTCCAAACCTTGCCGAGCTCGATGGTCAGGACTGGGAGACTTGTATGACTATGAACGGAACCTGGGGTTACAAGAGTTATGATCACAACTATAAATCACCTCAGACACTCATACACAACCTGGTTGATATAGCTTCAAAAGGAGGTAACTTTCTATTGAATGTCGGACCTACAGCTGAGGGAGAATTTCCACCAGAATCTGTGGATATTCTTGCAAAAATGGGACAATGGATGAAGGTTAACAGTGAAGCTGTATACGGTACAAAAGCAAGTCCCTGGGGACTATTCCCATGGGGACGTTGTACTAAGAAAGAGACATCAAAAGGAACCTCGCTTTATTTTTCCGTATTTGAATGGCCGGCTGACAATAAGCTGGTTATACCAGCTTTAAAAAATAATGTGATTTCTGCAAAACTTCTGGCAGGCGGAACAAAAGTTAAAACCACTACATCAAAAGATGGAGTTCTGAACCTTTCGTTGCCAGCTTCTGCACCCGATCCGATTGCTTCGGTCATTAAGGTTGAAGTTAAAGGCAAAGTTGAAAATAAACCTGCTGCTGAATCGGTGAAATAGAATTAAAACAGAAAAGAAACTCTCTGTGAAACTCTATGTCTCCTCTGTGTAACTCTGTGTAAAGAAATGATTATATAAGAATAAAGAAGAATATGAAGAAAATTAATTTTCACCTCACAGGGTTGATATTAGGACTCTTTGTAATCTTACAATCAGGTAGTTCTGCTCCCGGTAAAATGGATTTTAAAAGTCCCGATGGTTCAGTTCACTGCTTCCTGATCGTAGAAAATAATCAGCTGTATATTTCAGTTGAATTTAATGGTATACAGGTCATTGAGAAATCGCCTCTTCATTTGTCAGTAGATGAGGTTGAGATAACAAAAGGAGTAACACCGGGGAAAATCAAAAAACTCAGTTTAAAAGAAACCTACCTCTGGTACGGGCTTCATTCTATGGCATTTAACAACTATAATGGTGCAACTATTACACTTAAGAACAAAAAGAAAAAAATTGATTTCAACCTCGAAGCAAGAGTTTTCAATGACGCAGTTGCCTTCAGATTTGTAGTGCCTGGCGAAGAGAATTCAGTCAGGAAGCCTGATGAATCTTCTGTCTTTAAAGTTCCCCGGCAAAGTATAGTCTGGTATCATGACCTTTATATGCATTACGAGGGTGTACACACAAAAAAACTTATAGATACTGTACCGGCTAATCAGTGGGCAGCTCCTCCTCTTACCGTTAAACTTCCCGGAGGCGCCGGCTATGTTGCAATAACTGAGGCTGACCTGCTCAACTATGCAGGTATGGCTTTGCAGACTGATGGGAGCAATGGCTTTAGATTGAGGCTTGGCCACTCTCATCCTGCATCTTACCCTTATGTTCTCCGGTATTCAAAGGAAGATGTTGAAAGACTATCAAAAATTGCTGAGGTTAAAGGAATTATCACAACACCATGGAGGGTGATAATGGTCGGAAAGGATCTGAACACTCTTGTAAATTCTGATGTAATTCAAAATCTATGTCCTGCTCCTGACAAAACTCTTTTCCCTGATGGTATAAAAACTGATTGGATTCGTCCGGGTCGTGCAGTTTGGAAATACCTCGATGGTGGCGGCGATGGAACACTAAAGGTTATGAAGGAGTTTTCTAGGCAGGCAAGCAAACTTGGATTCGAGTACAACATTCTTGAAGGATTCTGGAGCAAGTGGCCTGCTGATTCAGTCAGAAACCTTGTCGAGTATTCAAAAAATTTGGGCGTAGGTATAATTGTCTGGAAACACTCAAAAGATCTTCGTGAGCCACAGAAAAGAATGGAGTTTTTTCAACACCTTCATGATCTTGGAGTAGCAGGCATTAAGATTGATTTCTTCGACCACGAAGCTAAGGAGGTGATAGATCTGTATGAATCAATCATCAGGGAAACAGCTGCTTTGAAACTGTCTCTGATCTTCCATGGTGCTAATAAGCCGACCGGTTTAGCACGTACCTGGCCTAATATATTAATCTATGAAGGAGTCAAAGGCATGGAGGCAAGCAAATTAATGGACAGGGCAACACATGAAACTACCATCCCTTTTACAAGAATGCTTGCTGGTCCTGCAGATTATTCTGTGACCCATTTCGGCGACAGGCGTAGAAATACAACATGGGTTCACCAGGTTGCAACAGCAGCAATCTATTCTGCACCTGTAATTACCTATGCAGCAACACCGACTCATCTTCTGGAAAATCCATGCTCGGAAATGATCAAAAGCATTCCATCAGTTTGGGATGAGACAATCGTGCTTCCCCCTTCAGAAATAGGAGAAGTCGCTATTTATGCACAGAGAAAAGGTACAACATGGTTCCTCTCGGTTATTAACGGTTTGCAACCGAAAACAATTAAAGTACCGCTTATATTCCTTGGAATGGGAAGCTTTAATGCTCTGGTTTTAAGTGATAATCCAGAGAATCCGGCATCGGTAAAAATTACTAATGACGTTTCACTGCCCACTGATATACTAAATATTGACCTTGTCCCCGGTGGAGGGTATATGACAAGATTTGAATCGAAATAATATTTGGGACCCCTCCGGGGTTCGAAATTAAATTATCGCTTGGTCCTATTTATTGGTGGAACACCTCCGGTGTTAAATAATGCAACGAATAAAGAATTTTGTAAAATTTATAAAACCGTAGAGCGGTTCCATCAATGAATAAATATAACAAATATGATAAAAACAACATCTTTCCTGTTACGATGGAATTGTATAAACCGAAGGCAGAAAGATAAATACCCGTACAATTGCCTGGAATGAAAAGGATGTGATGGCCTCCAGCTCCCGGGGTGCATTTCCTCCAAAATTCAATGGGATGATCTGGACAACAGGCGGTGGACATAACACCGTTGAAGAAATATCTTCAATAATGGGTATTTTTCAGGTTGTAATCAGGGCTTCGGAAATTTTGAATACAGATGCTGAAATGAGACCTGTGTGGAAAGAGTTTCTTCAGAATCTTTCTTCGCTACCCCTAAATACAGATTATAAAGAAACATGCAAACCGGGAAGTCCGGTTACCTTTGTAAGATCGTTACTCCCTGTTGTCCAGGGACCAGGCTCGGGAAGACCAGATGGAAATACAATGCCAGTTTGGTTCTTCGATTTATGCAATCCTGTTGCGGGGAACACTGAGATGGTTAAGATTGCCAATGCAACTTATGATAGTTATTTCCAGAATGGTATCAATAAAAACACACAAGTTTTTGTTCTGTCGAAACTAGCTGTAACCGGTACAATGATGGGAAGGGAAGATGCAACCAGGTATTTGATTACTAATCAAATCCGTACTGCAGAGATTGAGACCATGTCCAATCGTATGACACTCCGGGAAGGCTACCAGACGACCGGTGTCCAGAATCTGGGCAGAATGGTTGATGCGCTTCATTATGCTCTGATCCAAAGCTCTCCTCCCGGTCCCGGAAAAGATCCCGTTATAAACCTCTTCCCTGCATGGCCCGATGAATGGGATGCAGAGTTTAAACTACTTTGCCGTGGAAATTTTCTTGTCACCTCTTCTTTCAGCAAAGGAAAGATTAATTTTGTTGAAATTTTATCACAAAGCGGTTCAGAATGCAAAATAATTAATCCCTGGCCAGGAAAAAAAGTTACACTTTATCGTAATAATAAAAAAGCAGAGACAAAATCAGGTAACTTACTGATTTTCAATACTAAAATAAATGAACAAATTGAACTGATAACAGCAACCCGAAAATAGAAATGAAGAAAAAAAGCATTTTTTGTTTGATTTATTAAAATATTAAATACTTTTGTCCAACAATTTATTACAAAAGAGTGAAGAAAACTTTAATACATATTATTGCCCTCATCCTTATTATTGGGGAAGCCACATGATCCGGGGATAATATGTAGTACTATAAAAATACAGAAGCTTTCCGGGTAAACCGGTAAGCTTTTTTTTTAATACTTTTTTTACACTATGAAGAACAAACTCAGGAGCGCGGAAACTATAACCGGACGTAAAATGGCCGGAGCAAGAAGTCTCTGGCGTGCTAATGGAATGAAAGAAGAGCAGTTCGGTAAGCCGGTCATCGCTATTGTGAATTCATTCTCGCAGTTCGTACCCGGACATGTTCACCTTCATAACATTGGTCAGGTAATTAAAAAAGAGATTGATAAACGGGGGTTTTTCGCTGCTGAGTTTAATACAATAGCAATTGATGACGGCATTGCAATGGGGCATAACGGAATGCTCTACTCTCTTCCTTCAAGGGAACTAATAGCTGATAGTGTTGAATATGTTTGTAATGCACACCTCGCTGATGCGATGATATGCATAAGCAACTGCGATAAGATAACCCCCGGGATGATGATGGCAGCAATGAGACTTAATATACCGGCTGTATTTGTATCGGGCGGACCAATGGAGGCCGGTAAATACAAAGACAAAAATCTAGATCTGGTCGATGCAATGGTTTATGCTGCCGACAGTTCTGTAACCGATAAGGAATTAAATGATATTGAAATGTCTGCCTGTCCGACATGCGGCTCCTGTTCAGGTATGTTCACTGCAAACTCAATGAACTGTCTGAATGAAGCACTCGGACTTGCACTTCCGGGAAACGGGACCATACTGGCGACTCATCAAAACCGTCTGAAATTATTTGAAAAAGCTGCGGCGTTAATAGTTGACCTTTCAAACCGGTATTACAACGGGGGCGATGCTGGTGTACTTCCACGATCAATAGCAACAAAACAGGCTTTTATAAACGCGATGTCGCTCGATATAGCCATGGGAGGATCGACAAATACTGTGCTGCACCTTCTTGCAATTGCTCACGAAGCCAGTGTGGATTTTACCATGAAAGATATAGATAAGCTATCTCGAAAAATCCCCAATATCTGTAAAGTATCCCCAAGCTCCAGATATCATATTCAGGATGTTAACCGTGCCGGTGGTATTCTTTCAATTCTGGGTGAACTGGAACGGAATAACATGATAGACAGCTCTGTAAAACGTGTGGATTATCTGACTCTTCAGGAAGCTATTTCCGATTGGGATATTATGAGTGGTGTGGCTATACCCGAGGCATTTGATTTTTACCATAGCGCTCCTTCAATGAAAAAGAGTCTTGAGATGGGTTCTCATAATACACTTTATGAAAAGCTTGATACCGACAGGGAAAAAGGGTGCATCAGAAGCATCAAAAATGCTTACAGTACAGATGGCGGGCTTGCTGTGCTTTATGGTAATCTGGCTAAAAAAGGATGTATAGTTAAAACTGCAGGCATCGATCCGGTTCTTTTTTCATTTAAAGGCCCGGCAGTGATATTTGAATCACAGGAAGAGGCTGTAGATGGAATTCTAAACGGGAAGGTGAAAGAGGGTGATGCAGTTGTGATAAGATATGAGGGCCCAAAAGGCGGACCCGGTATGCAGGAGATGCTCTATCCTACCTCCTATTTGAAATCAAGAGGTCTCGATAAAAAGTGTGCGCTTATAACAGATGGCCGTTTCTCGGGAGGCACATCAGGCCTTTCAATCGGACATGTATCTCCTGAAGCTGCATCTAGAGGTGAAATTTCACTCCTCAGGTCAGGAGATCAGATTGAAATTGATGTGACGGATCGTAAAATAAATGTATTATTATCTGATAATGAACTTCTTATGAGAAATAAGGAAGAAGAAATGAAAGGCAGCCGTGCATTTAAGCCCCAATCGAGGAAACGGGAAATTCCATCTTCCCTGAAAGCATATGCAGCAATGGTAAGTTCAGCAGATCTTGGAGCAGTTAGGATAATTTAAGGACACAAGTCTCAAGACACAAGGAAAAAGACAAAAGTATAACGATAAAAATTTGAGATACAATATTATATGAAGACAGAAAAAGAAGTAAATCTTGCCGTAGAACAAATAAATGATTCTGAACAGATTTCTGGAGCGGAAGCCCTGCTGAGATGTCTGATTGAGGAGGGTGTAGATACCATATTTGGCTACCCCGGAGGAGCGATTATGCCCGTGTACGACAAATTGCTTGATTATGAGGATAAGTTAAAACACATTCTCACACGTCATGAACAGGGTGCTGCTCATGCAGCTCAGGCTTATGCCATGGTTACAGGTAAACCTGGTGTTTGCTTTGCAACCTCCGGACCGGGTGCAACAAACCTGGTTACCGGAATAGCCAATGCTTTTCTTGATTCTGTTCCGGTTGTATTCATCACTGCCCAGGTAGTATCCAGCCTGATCGGGACCGATGCTTTTCAGGAAACTGATATCCTTGGAGTCTCAATGCCTGTCACAAAATGGAACTCCCAGGTGAAAAGACCGCAGGATATCCCTGATACTATTGCAAAAGCTTTTTACATAGCAAAATCCGGACGACCAGGACCGGTTCTGATTGATATTGCAAAGGATGCTCAGATTGAAAAGTTAAGCTTTAAATACAATAAGTGTAATTATATCAGAAGCTACAATCCAAGTATCCCATTGCATACCAGGGAAATCGAATCAGCTGCGATTATGATTAATCATGCCGAAAAGCCTTTGATCCTTGCAGGACACGGAGTGCTTATTTCTGGTGCTGAAAACGCACTGCTGAAATTTGCTGAGAAAACCGGGATTCCTGTCGCTTTGACCCTGCTGGGACTCTCTGCATTTCCTTCTGGTCACCGTCTATATGCTGGTTTACTGGGAATGCATGGAAACTATGGTGCAAACATTCTTACCAATGAAGCTGACCTGATTATTGCCATCGGGATGCGATTTGATGACCGCGTTACCGGAAACCTTAAAAAATATGCAAAAAAGGCCAGGATAATACATATCGAGATCGATGAAGCGGAGATTAATAAAAATGTTCTGGTTGACGTAGAAATAAACAATGATGCTAAGGAGGTTCTTAATCACCTTATTCCACTGGTGAAAGAGAACTCTTATGAAAAATGGATCAGAGAGTTCAGGATCTGCGATAAAACTGAGTATGAGAAAGTTATCAAAGAAGAGACAAAACCAGATAAAGGTAAACTGAAGATGGGTGAGGTAGTCAGACACGTATCTGAACTTACAAATGGTGAGGCAATTATAGTTACCGATGTCGGACAAAACCAGATGGCAGTAGCCCGTTATTACAAATTCACAAAACCTAATAGCCTGGTCACTTCAGGTGGCATGGGAACAATGGGGTTTGGACTCCCTGCTTCAGTTGGTGCCAAAATCGGGAGGCCTGAAAAACAGGTTGTAGCTTTCCTGGGTGACGGAGGTTTCCAGATGACAATTCAGGAACTCGGTACTATCCTTCAATACAGGATCCCTGTTAAAATAATTATACTGAATAATAACTTTCTGGGAATGGTACGGCAGTGGCAGGATATGTTTTTCGATAAAAGATATGCATCTACCGAAATGGTAAATCCCGATTTTGTAACTATAGCAAAAGGATTCAGCATCCCTGCAAAAAAAGTCTCAAAACGAGAAGATCTGAAAGACTCACTTGTTGAGATGCTTGCAGCCGATGGGCCATACCTGCTTGAAATGACAATTGAAAAAGAAGCTAATGTTCTTCCAATGGTTGAACCGGGCTCATCAGTATCAGAAGTAAGACTAACATATTAACAAGTATATAATACACTATGAAACCCACATGTATTTAAAACACAAACACAAAATTATAATCAGCTACATGTGGGTTCCATCATACCAATAAAATAAATTACTATATGATGAAACAGGAATATACAATATCGCTTTTTACTGAGGACCATATCGGGATCCTGAGCCAGATAACAATTATTCTAACCCGAAGGCAGATCAATATCGAAAGCATCACCGCTTCTGAATCGGCTGTAAAAGGAGTTCAGATGCTCACCCTCGTAGTGAAGACAACTGCTGAGATGGTCAGTAAGGTAGCCCGTCAGATGGAAAAACTGGTTGATGTCCTGAAAGTATTTGTTCACACTTCTGATGAAATCATATATCAGGAAATAGCACTTTTCAAAGTGACAACCAATGGACTGATGTCAGGAAATATTATCGATCATGTTGTCCGTGCCCATCATGCACGTATTCTCGAGGTTTCCCCGGAATATATTGTTATTGAAAAAACAGGTCATAAAACTGAAATTACAGAATTACTCCACCAGCTTGAACCTTGTGGTGTATTACAATTCGTAAGATCGGGAAGGGTTGCTATTACCAAACAGGTAAAAGAACTCAATTCCTACCTCCAGGAGATGGATGATGCAAATCGTTACAAACCTGAAAAAATTGAAGTATATAATTGACCCCCAACCCCCAAACCCCCTAAAGGGGGACGACCGTAAAGAAATTGGCCGGTGGGCAATTTTAGGGAGGCGCCAGACAGCAGGGGTGGAAAAATAAAAATTGAATTAATCACATATCTAATATTTAAGATTATGGCAAAAATCGATTTTGGCGGAGTTATTGAAACCATTGTAACAAGAGAGGAGTTTCCACTTTCAAAAGCCCGCGAAGTGCTTAAAGATGAAGTCGTTGCAGTAATTGGTTATGGCGTACAGGGACCAGCACAGGCCCTTAACATGAAGGATAATGGCATTAATGTCATTGTCGGCCAGGCACCTGAGTTTAAAGCCGACTGGGATAAAGCTGTTGCAGACGGGTTCGTTCCCGGCAAAACTCTCTTCACTGTCGAAGAAGCAGCCACAATGGGAACTATCATTCAGTACCTAGTGTCGGATGCAGCACAACGGATTCTCTGGCCTAAACTTAAACCATGTCTGAAAAAAGGTGATGCCCTCTATTTTTCGCATGGTTTCTCAATAACCTATAAAGAACATACCGGTGTGGTACCACCTGCTTATATTGATGTAATTCTTTGCGCACCAAAAGGTTCCGGGACCAGCGTAAGAAGAAATTTCCTTGCAGGAGCCGGCATTAACTCAAGCTTTTCCGTGTTTCAGGATTATACCGGAAGAGCAAAAGATCGTACCATGGCTTTGGGAATTGCAATTGGTTCAGGATATCTTTTCCCCACAACTTTCGAGCAGGAGGTTTACAGCGATCTTACTGGTGAAAGGGGAGTCTTGATGGGAGCACTCGCAGGTATCATGGATGCCCAGTACCAGGTTTTGCGTGATAATGGCCACTCTCCTTCAGAAGCATTTAATGAAACAGTTGAAGAACTGACCCAAAGTCTTATCCGGCTTGTTGACGAAAAAGGAATGGACTGGATGTATGCAAATTGCAGTGCAACTGCACAGCGAGGGGCACTTGACTGGCGTCCGAAATTCAAGGCAGCAACTCTTCCTGTTTTTACAGAACTGTATAATAAAGTAAAATCGGGTGAAGAGTGCGTCAGGGTATTGAAATCAACAGGATCCCCAAACTATAAGGAGTTACTTGATGCAGAATTAAAGGAACTCGGTAATTCAGAGCTATGGAGAGTTGGCGCTGCCGTAAGGAAGCTCAGACCTGAAAATAAATAAACAAAATCAAAAAAATCATAAGATGGACGAAAAGGTCATTATTTTCGATACAACCCTCAGGGATGGAGAACAGGTGCCGGGGTGTCAGTTAAACACAATTGAAAAAATTGAGGTTGCCCATGCTCTTGAAGCTCTTGGTGTTGATGTTATTGAAGCAGGCTTTCCTATCTCAAGTCCGGGTGATTTCAGATCAGTGGTCGAAATTTCCAAAGCTATTTCAAATCCCGTAATCTGTGCTCTTACCAGGGCTGTAAAAAAGGATATCGAAGTAGCTGCTGAGGCTCTTCAGTATGCAAAACGGAAAAGGATCCATACAGGGATCGGCACTTCTCATTTCCACATAAAATATAAGATTAAAACTACACCCGAGGAGATAATTAAAAGAGCTGTTGATGCTGTTAAATATGCCAGGAAATTTGTTGATGATGTTGAATTTTACGCTGAAGATGCCGGCAGGAGTGAAAACGAATACCTTGCAAAGGTGATCGAAGCTGTAATCAAAGCAGGCGCAACAGTCGTAAATATCCCTGATACAACAGGATACTGCCTTCCTGAGGAGTATGGCGCCAAGATCAGATATTTGAAAGAAAATGTTTCAAATATCGACAAAGCAATTATTTCCACCCATTGCCATAATGATCTTGGTATGGCAACTGCCAACACAATAATGGGAGTCATAAATGGCGCAAGGCAGGTTGAAGTAACTGTCAACGGTATTGGTGAAAGAGCAGGCAACACCTCACTCGAGGAGGTGGCAATGATCATTAAGAGCCATCATACCATGAATTTAAAAACCGATATCAATTCAAAACTTATCTTCAGTACCAGCCGGTTGGTTTCAACCTTAATGAGCATGCCTGTCCAGGCAAATAAAGCTATTGTCGGAAGAAATGCTTTTGCCCATTCTTCAGGAATTCACCAGGATGGGGTGCTTAAAAACAGGGAAAACTATGAAATTATTGATCCTCATGAGGTTGGAATAAAAGAATCTTCAATTATTCTGACAGCCCGTAGTGGAAGAGCCGCACTGAACCATCGCCTTGAATTACTGGGATTTAAAATTGGCAAAGAGGAGTTGGATGACATCTATCACCGTTTTCTTATTCTCGCCGATAAAAAGAAAGAGATCAACGATGAAGATATCAGGATACTTTCAGGTGATGTTTTCTCAGGCGAAAAATCACTTAAGCTCGAACTATTGCAGGTTACATGCGGAAAATCTGCAATTCCTGTTGCTACAGTCGGAGTAAGAATTAATGGTGAAGTCCACACTTCAACTGCTTCCGGAAACGGACCCATCGATGCAGCCTTTACGGCGGTTAAACATCTGATAAGTAAGACCGTACATCTGGAAGAGTTTCTTATCCAGGCAATTACAAAAGGAAGTGATGATATCGGTAAAGTACATATCCAGGTTGAACACCAGGGAAAAACCTACTACGGTTTCTCAGCCAATACTGATATAATTACTGCTTCAGTTGAAGCCTTTATCGATGCAATAGCCAAGATTCAGTAAATGGAAGCTAAGACACTTTTTGATAAAATCTGGGATGGGCATTTAGTACTTTCCATTGAAGATGGACCCGATGTTCTTTACATCGATAGGCATTATATCCACGAGGTTACCAGTCCACAGGCATTTAATGGTCTGAAAGAACGGGGCATCCCTGTATTAAGGCCCGGTAAAACTATTGCAACTGCCGACCATAACATACCGACGAAAGACCAGCATCTTCAGATTCGCGATGAATTATCCCGGAATCAGGTTGAAAGACTGAGCGAAAATTGCCTTAAATACGGAATCGAGTTGTTCGGTCTGAACCATTCAAAAAACGGAATAGTTCATGTTATAGGTCCCGAGCTGGGTTACACACTCCCTGGAATGACAATCGTTTGCGGTGACAGTCATACCTCAACGCATGGTGCTTTTGGTACAATCGCTTTTGGTATCGGAACAAGTGAAGTCGAGATGGTACTTGCAACACAATGTATCCTTCAGCCTAAACCTAAAAAGATGAGGATAACTGTCACTGGCAAGTTGCAGAAAGGGGTGACATCGAAGGATATCATCATGTATATCATTTCTCAGATTTCTACAGGCGGAGCAACTGGATATTTTGTTGAATACGCCGGATCAGTCATCAGAGGCCTTAGCATGGAAGCAAGGATGACGATCTGCAATATGAGCATTGAAATGGGTGCCAGGGGCGGATTGATCGCTCCTGATGAAACCACTTTCAAATATATTAAGGGGCTTCCCTCCTTTCCAATGAGTTATGACTGGAAATCACCATTATCAAAGTGGAAAGATCTGAAAAGTGATCCTGATGCTTCATTCGACCGGGAACTGGAGTTTAACGCTGATCATATTAAGCCAATGATCACATTTGGGACAAATCCTGGTATGGGAATCGCAATTGACGATTCAATCCCCACAGTTGATGATATTAACAGCGATGCAGCGGGTTCATTTCTTAAATCGCTGAATTACATGGGATTTATTCCGGGGATGAAAATGCTCGGACATCCGGTGGATTATGTGTTCCTCGGAAGTTGTACAAACGGAAGAATAGAAGATTTAAGAGCTTTTGCACAGCTGGTAAAGGGCAGAAAAAAAGCTGCGAATATTACCGCATTAATTGTTCCCGGATCAAAATTAGTTGAACAGCAGGCAATCAAAGAGGGTCTTGTGAAAATCCTTAAAAAAGCTGGTTTTGAACTGAGACAACCCGGATGCTCTTCATGTCTTGCTATGAATGAAGATAAGATACCAACCGGAAAATACGCTGTATCGACATCAAACAGAAATTTTGAAGGCCGCCAGGGACCTGGTGCAAGAACCTTGCTTGCAAGTCCATTGACAGCCGCAGCAGCAGCTATAACCGGAAGGATAACTGATCCCCGTGAATTTATCAGCTAAAAGAACAAAACATAATAAATCTGATATGCCAAAAGTAAAATTTGATATTCTTGAATCAACCTGTGTTCCATTGCCTTTCGAAAATGTTGATACCGATCAGATTATCCCTGCGAGGTTCCTTAGTGCAACATCCAGAGAAGGGTTTGGGGAGAATCTTTTCCGTGACTGGAGATTTGATAAATCGGGAAAGAAAAACATGGAGTTTAACCTCAACAATCCGGTATATAGCGGAAAAGTTCTGGTGGCAGGAAAAAATTTCGGTAGCGGATCGAGCCGGGAGCATGCTGTCTGGGCAATCTTTGACTACGGATTCAGGGCTGTAGTCTCAAGTTTTTTTGCTGATATATTCAAAAATAATGCTCTCAACAACGGATTGCTTCCGATAGTGGTCCCTGACAAATTTTTGAAAAATCTTCTTGATCTGATCCAAAGAAAGCCTGGCACTAAAGTCAGAATAGACCTTGAAAAACAATCATTTTCTATTCTCCCTTCCGGACAATCAGTCAGATTTGAAATAAATCCGTACAAAAAAGAGTGCCTTCTTAAAGGCCTCGATGATATTGATTACCTGTTAAGTATCAGGGATATAATCACTGCTCATGAAACCAGAAATACTGTTTAGAAATGAGAATCGAAATAATGGATACTACCCTGAGAGACGGAGAACAAACACAGGGAGTCTCTTACTCACCGCTGGAAAAACTCCACATTGCCAAACTTCTGTTGAAAGAACTTAAGGTTGATCGTATTGAAGTGGCATCAGCGCGTGTATCGAAAGGTGAATTTGATGCACTCAGGAAGATTACGGAATGGGCCCGCCATAACAACCTCCACAGACAGGTTGAGGTGCTTGGATTTGTTGACGGAGATATTTCCCTGGACTGGATAAATGATGCAGGTGGAAAGGTAGTTAATCTTCTTTGCAAAGGTTCACTCCGGCATCTCGAGAAACAGCTGAGGAAAACGCCCGAAAAGCATGTGAGTGATATTAAAGGAATTATCAGGAAGGCTGAAACCTTTGATATTGATGTAAATATCTATCTCGAGGATTGGTCGAACGGAATGATCCATTCTGAAGATTACGTTTTCTACATGCTCGATTCGTTAAGAGATGAAAATATCAAAAGATTCATGCTTCCCGATACCCTGGGTATTCTTAATCCTGAACAGACCTTTATCTTCTGTAAAAAAATTATTGACCGATACGCTTCACTTCATTTTGATTTTCACGCACATAACGATTATGACCTCGCTGTGGCAAATGTTTTTTTTGCAGTCAGAGCTGGTATTAAAGGGATCCATACTACCATAAATGGTATGGGCGAGCGAGCCGGTAATGCCCCTCTTTCGAGCGTGATTGGTGTTCTGCGCGATCAGCTTGATACGGAAACCGGGATAAATGAGTTTGAGATAACCAAGGCAAGTAAAATAGTCGAGACATTCAGCGGAATACGAATCCCGGTTAACAAGCCGGTTATTGGTGAGAATGTTTTTACTCAAACATCTGGTGTACATGCTGATGGCGATAGTAAAGACAACCTTTATTTTAATAATCTATTGCCTGAAAGGTTTGGAAGAAAGAGGAAATATGCACTGGGGAAACAGTCGGGCAAAGCTACCATCAGGAAAAATCTTGAAGAATTCGGATTGTTTCTTAATCCTGAATCATTGTCAAAGGTAACTCAGCGGGTTATTGAGCTTGGCGATAAAAAAGAAAATGTGACAACAGAGGATCTTCCTTTCATAATCTCAGATGTACTTGGAAACGACAGGACAGAATACAAAATTTTTATTAAAAACTATTCATTGTCCCTTTCGTATGGGTTAAAACCTTTTGCAAGTGTGCAGATCGAAATCGATGGCAACCTTTACCAGGAGACCTCTTCGGGCGATGGGCAGTATGATGCTTTTATGAAGGCACTGAGGGTAATTTATGACAGGCTTGGAAAAGAGGTTCCTCTGCTTACTGATTACCAGGTATCAATTCCTCCAGGCGGCAAAACGGATGCACTGGTCGAGACGGTTATAACATGGAGCTCAAACGACAGGGAATTTAAAACCAAGGGACTGGATGCAGACCAGACTGAATCGGCAATTAAAGCAACCGAAAGAATGCTGAACATAATTGAAGGATTGAACGAGAAAGAAAAAAAGTCTCTTGTAGTTTATATGTAAATCAAATATTCTATTATTACGCTTCAAATAAATAACCAAAAATAGAAATAAACTTATGAGCAGATCATACAATATTGCTGTTATTCCTGGTGATGGTACCGGCCCGGAAGTTGTGAGGGAAGGTAAAAAAGTACTTAGTGCCGTTGCTTCAAAATTTGGATTTAAACTTAATTACGAAGAGTTCGATTTTGGAGGAGATCGTTATCTGAGAACGGGTGAAGTACTTCCGGATTCTGCATCAGAGCAACTAAAAAAGTTTGATTCTATATTTTTGGGTGCAATCGGACATCCTGATGTTAAACCAGGTATTCTTGAAAAAGGAATTCTTCTGAGACTACGTTTTGAATTGGATCAATATATTAATCTTCGTCCGATTAAACTATACCCGGGCGTAGCCACCCCTCTTAAAGATAAAGGGCCGGAACATATAGATTATGTAGTTGTCAGGGAAAATACAGGCGATGTATATACAGGTATTGGAGGTGTTACATTAAAAGGCACTCCACATGAAGTTGCAATTCAAAATATGGTTTATACCCGCATGCAGGTTGAACGTTGTCTGCGGTATGCTTTTGAATACACAAGGAAAAGAAATAAGAAAAATACTCTTGCCCTTTGCGGAAAGACTAATGTATTAACTTATGTTTATGATCTTTGGGAAAGGGCATTTCATGAAGTTGGTAAAGCCGATTATCCGGAAATTATTCGCGAGTACTATCATGTAGATGCAACCTGCATGTGGATGGTTAAAAATCCCGAATGGTTCGATGTAATTGTTACAGGCAACATGTTTGGTGATATTATAACCGACCTCGGAGCTATTACTCAGGGAGGTATGGGAATTGCTGCAGGTGGTAATATTAATCCTGAAGGGATTTCGATGTTTGAGCCTATTGG
>JBGOZX010000095.1:0-16555 GCA_041480425.1 Bacteroidia bacterium | reverse complement strand
TAGAAGTTACTGTTAAAGTGACTTCATATATTCCGGCGGATTCATATTTATACCAGGGGTTTTCTTCTATTGAAGTGTTTCCGTCTCCAAAATCCCATAGATAGGACTCTCCATAATTTGAATAATTATAAAATGTTACTACCTGGGAATTATTAATGACTTCTGTCGGAAATACATTAAAAATTGCAGTAGGGTTTTGATAAACTGTAATTAATCCAACATGAGATGATTGTCCGGTGATATTGGTAACTGTTAGTTTTACTATATAATTTCCAGGAACATAATAAGCATGAGATGGATTTTGTTCTGATGAAAATACTTTGTCTCCAAAATCCCATAAATATGATTCCCCATATACACTCATATTCCTGAATTGAACAAATAACGGAGAACACCCCACAGTATCAGGTTCAAAACTTGCTATAGGAAGGGGTCGTATAATTACTTTAATATGTATAGTATCTGTTCCTATACACCCAAATCTATCCGGTATCGTTTGATACTGTATAATATGAGTTCCTAAACCTGCTACGCCTGGACTAAAAATATTGCCTGTCATTCCTTCTCCGGAAAATATTCCACCGGTTGGAGTAGCATTTATCGTTGTAAGAGGACTATTAATAAAAAGAGTTTCTACGTGATTTAAATTTACGTCTGGAATAGGCATAACTGTTATAGTTATCCTATCAGAATCCCTGCAAACCGGATTTAAAATATTATATTTAATAATATGATTTCCTACTCCCGCAATGATTGGGTCAAAGGTATTTCCTGTAATTCCCGGACCTGACCAAATTCCACCCAAGTCATGAGCCGTTAGCGTAATTTTTGGATTGTTAATACATAATGTATCTACTGGAGTTATTGTTGCATCTGGTGTAGCAACTGTTATAATTGTCTGATCAAAATTACTACATCCATTTTTATCTGTAATACTATATTTAATAATATGATTTCCAGGTCCGGAAATAGCTGGGTCAAAGGTATTTCCTACAATTCCCGTGCCTGACCATACTCCTCCAGGATCATGTGCTGTTAATGTAATTTTTAAATCTGAAGAACATAAAATATTTATTGGAGTTATTGTTGTGTTAGGAATTGGCACAACTGTTATAACTATCTGATCATTATCACTGCAATTATTTGAATCTGTGATATCATATCTAATTATGTGATTTCCAATTCCTGCAACTACCGGATCAAATCTATTTCCTACAACTCCATTCCCTGACCAGCGTCCTCCCAAATCATGGGCGTTCAAAGTAACAGGACTATTGTTTACACATAATGTATCTACCGGTGTTATTGTAGCATCGGGATAAGGCACAATTAATATTATTGCAGTTGTCACTACTGGGGGATTATCTCCATTTTCACTATCTATTGGAGTACCTGGAAGGTTAGGATCATCATATGGATTGCAATAATTCCAGTTACGTAAGGTAACCTGAAAATACTGACCTATTAATTTATCGTTAGCGACATTGATCAAATCGGAAAATACTCCGGAACCGGTGACAGGGCCGGGAAGAGTAATTATTGGTACCGAAAATGGAAAAGATCTGATTGTTCCGTTTATTGTTACCGGAGAGCCAGACATGGTAATGTCGGTTCCGTATATCCACTGTATCCACCTGGTATTAACATTGGGAACATCTCTTTCTTGAGGAGGAACACAGTTAAATCTAGTTAAATCTTGAAAACGAACATTCGCACTATTACCAAAACATATAGGATAAACAGTTGGATTTATATGCATACGACCACCATTATGATCATCATTGTCCCATACTGTTACTATTTGTTCTTGAGTAGAAGAAGTACAGACAACACCATTAACAACTAAAGTTGCTTGAGGATGATAATTACATACATTTCCAACAGAAGTATAAGCATGAGCAAGTGTTGCTTGATAAATTCCAGGACCTACATTTATTGCGGGTATGGTTTGAGTTGCTCCATCATTCCAATCATATATAATACTAACAGAAGTTCCTACATTATTAACTCCGGTATAACTTACATTCCATGTAGCTGTAACAGGAGAACATAATTTATCAGGAGAAATATTATTAGCTTTTGAAAGTATAGAACAATCCTGCCCAAAAAGATTTAATGAGATTAATATTGAAAATAAAGAAATAAAAAGAATTTTCATTACCTTAAATACCTATATGTCCATTGCTTTCATAATATTTGCTTATTATACGATTATTTTCTGTTAAATGTTTCATTTTTAGGTATATCTTCTTTGAAATTGGAAACCATCCATAATTCTTAGTTGAGATTTTGTAACTCTCCGGAATCTTAAATACACATTTTATTGATCTTCAATTGTATATAGCTTAGACACCCCCATGGAGAATAAGGAAAAAAATAATCCCATTTAAGGCGCTGGGGTGAAAAAAAGAGAAAGGGCCCAAGAGTACTAAGACTACCGGTATGATAGGAGTTGTTTCTCATTTCAGGGAATTGGCGGTTTCCCGGTGATCTGAAACAGAAATATGCTTCCATTAATTATTTCATTGTGCGTCAGATAATTTTTAGTGAATTTCTCCCCGTTTCTTGTAACAGACTGAATATAAAAACTGTCATCACTGCGGTTAATGGATTTGATGGTAAAATATTTCCCACCGGGAAGTTGTACCTTAATCTGATCAAAAGATGGAGTTGTGATCACGTACTGTCCGGAACCCGGACAAACAGGATAAAATCCCATCATGGCACAAACCAGCCAGGCAGACATCTGACCGGCATCTTCATTACCGCTTAATCCTCCAGGACCGATACCATATTCTTCTTTAATGATTTTATGAGTCCATTCCTGTGTTTTTGAAGGGTTCCCGACCATCGCAAACATAAATGGAGCTTGCTGGTCAGTTTCATTGCCATGCCAGTAATAGCCACTATCGAAAAACTTGTTTAGCCGCTTCAGAAATATATTTTTACCTTTCATCAATTTGACGAGCCCGGGTACATCATGGGGTACATACCAGGTATATTGAAATGGTGTTCCCTCACAAATATAACTGGCTTTAACATTAGGATCGAATGGCTCGATCCATCTGCCATCTGCATATCGCCCTCTTACAAAACCTGTCCTGATATCGAATACATTACAGTAGTTTTTTGAGCGGTTAATAAGTGTCAGGTAATCGCTTGTATTTCCAAGACTATTAGCTACCTGAGCAAGAGCATAGTCATCCAAAGCATATTCCAGGGTTCTCGACACCTGCTCTCTTCTGTGGAATGCATCCCAAACACTGTCTTCCAATGGGATATAGCCATATTTCAGATAACTTTTAAGAGCCCTTCGTCCTTTCCCCTCAAGGTATTCTTCCCTCGAAGGCTGCTCAAATGCATTCTGCCGCATATAGTGATAAGCTTTTTCAACGTCAAAATCTTTTATTCCCTTGACATAAGCATCTGATATCATTGTACTTACATGGTCCCCAATCATTGCTGCAGTATAGCTTCCCCACGCCGGAAATATAGGCATCCATCCCCCCTGTTCAGCCTTAAGAACCAGTGATTTAACCATATCAAGGGTCCTTTCCGGTTCAAGGATCGTCATGAGCGGATGTAATGCCCTGTATGTATCCCACATTGAAAAATCATCGTAATATTCAAACCCTTCTGCTAAATGGATAAGAGAGTCCTGAGCAAACCCCTGGTAAGCGCCGCTGACATCGCTCGTAATGCGTGGTAATTGATAACAATGATACAGAGCTGTATAGAACTTAATGAGATCTTCCCGGGAACCTCCTTCAACCTGTATTTTCCCAAGGGTCCTATTCCAAACCGCTTCAGTCTCCATGCTCAACCTGTCGAAATTCCAGTCTGGAATCTCAGAATTCAGATTATTCCTTGCTGCATCCGTACCTGTAAAGGAGGTGCCTATGCGGACCAGTACATTTTTTTCATTTCCGAAGCTGATGATCATATTCTGCTGATCATTGGCTTTTGGCATTACCCTGAATCGTTTATCAAAGCATATGACAAAAAATCCACTGAAGCCGGCAGACTGTCCTCTGCCCTGGTAGATACGGTGAACGGGATTAATACCGACAATTTCATTCCTTCTTTCATCCAGCCATACCTTGCCCTGGTTATGGTCGCTGTTAACACGGATAAACAGGCAACTGACCTTTTCTCCGGGAAAAGTAAAACGCATCATCCCTGAGCGGACCGATCCGGTAAGTTCAGTCTGAACTCCAAAATCATCAAGCATTATGCTGTAATAAGCCGGGGTAGCAATTTCATTTTTATGACTGAACCCCGAAACGGGTGATCTTCTTATTGTATCAGGTCTACCCGTTATAAATGGCATCAGGGTAACACTTCCATAGTCCTGGGTGCAGCTTCCGCTCATCCAGTGACTGCCGCGGAATCCTGTAATATAACTATCGGTGTAATAATATGGAGAAACACACTTAATTTCTGTTGTGCGGGTCTCGGGAG
This sequence comes from Bacteroidia bacterium, assembly GCA_041480425.1. Classification (GTDB taxonomy): domain Bacteria; phylum Bacteroidota; class Bacteroidia; order Bacteroidales; family VadinHA17; genus LD21. The sequence continues at coordinate 12,094 of JBGOZX010000095.1, read as the reverse complement.
TCCATTGTGTCATCCCAAAGGGGCGACCGATTGCTGGAAAGGTCTGCCCTTTATTCTCTGATCCGGATTCGCTATGCCTTTTGGCACTTTCTGTTGTTGCCGGGGCAGTGCCAATAAGAGGATCAACATATTTAACAGGTGATTGTGCCGAGACAGCAACTGGCAGCAAAAATAAGATCAGGAATCTCTTCATGACAGGTAGATTTCATGAATGCTATGTTAAAGGTAAACCTTTTTAGAGGAGTTTACCACTGATCCCTTTTTTTTTTGTATTATTGATAGTCAACTTTATTATTCTTATTATGAAAAGTAAAACCAGTTTTTTAATCTCATTTATCTGCCTTTTTTCATTATCATGTTCGCAAAAGAAAGCAGAACCGGTTGATTATGTGAATCCTGATATCGGAGGTATAAGTCCTTTGCTTGAAACTACTGTGCCGCTTGTAAACCTGCCAAACAGTATGATGCGTATTCATCGTCTTCCAGGAAATTACCAGGCTGAGAAGATTAACGGATTTCCATTTATCCTTTGTGGTCATCGCAATGGCACGACAGGCTTACTGATGCCGGCAGCCGGAGAAATATCAACTGATAAGAAAATATGGCAAAGCTATTATGATCATGATTATGAGATATGTACGCCATATTACTATTCCGTATGGCTCGAAGATCCGGATGTAAATCTGGAGTTTACTGTGGCTGAAAAGTCATCTTTCTATCGGATCGCCTGGAATAAAAATGAACAGAAGAACCTGATGCTGGCTGTAACCACAAGTGGTTTATTCAATGTTCTTGATAACAACACTGTTGAAGGTTATGAGGTCTACAAAAACAAAGTGAAAGTTTTCTTTTATATCAAGACTGACAATACCTTCTCATCTGATACTATATGGGATGCCAATTATCCTGCCGGAGAAGGTATTGGAACTATTGAAGGGTCAAGACTATCCCTTTCATTAACTTTTAACGTTCCGGAGAAAGAGAAGGTAGGTGTTAAAATGGGTGTCTCATTTGTTAATGCTGAACAAGCCAGAAGGAATCTGGAAAAAGATATTCCGGAGTGGAATTTTGAGGCTATTGAGGCTAAAGGCAAAGAGAGATGGAATAATGCGCTGGGTAAAATAGAAGTGGAGGGGGGGACCCCTGATCAGAAGGTTATCTTTTATACAGCACTTTACCGCACCTATGAACGTATGGTTAATATTTCAGAGGAGGGTCGCTATTACAGTGGTTATGACGATACAATACATTGGGATAATGACACAGCTTTCTATGTTGATGACTGGATGTGGGATACCTACCGGGCAACACATCCTCTTCATGCTATGCTGAATCCCGGTCTGGAAAGCCTGAAAATACAATCATATGTCCGGATGTATGAACAAGGGGGATGGATGCCTTCTTTCCCTATCCTTTTTGGCGATAATCCCTGCATGAACGGACATCATTCCGCAGCAATAATTGCAGATGCCTGGTTTAAAGGCATCAGGGATTTTGACATTGAAAAAGCTTATCAAGGTCTTAAAAAAAATGCAATGGAAGCTACAATGCTTCCCTGGCGAAATGGTCCGATGTGCTCCCTTGATACGTTTTACCTGGAGCACGGATATTACCCGGCATTGAATCCGGGTGAAAAAGAGACTGTTGCTTTGGTTCATCCCTTTGAAAAGAGGCAATCTGTGGCTCTTACTTTAGGACATAGTTATGATGACTGGTGCCTGGCTCAACTAGCCAAAGCGCTGAATAAAAATGATGATTATGAATACTTTATGAAGCGATCACGGAATTTCTATAACTTATATAATCCTGAAATCGGATTCTTTGCTCCCCGTACTTCCAATGGCAGCTGGGTAAAAGACTTTGATCCAAAATTATCAGGTGGTTTGGGAGCCCGTGATTATTATGACGAAAACAATGGATGGACTTACCTCTGGGATGTTCAGCATGATATTGCAGGTTTAATTGGCCTGCTTGGAGGTAGAGACAAATTTGTTGCCAGGCTTGATCAGTTATTTATAGAAGGTCTGGGTATGTGGAAACCAGATTATATGGCCCATTTTCCGGATGCTACCGGGCAGGTAGGCCAGTTTGTTATGGGTAATGAACCAAGTCTTCATATACCATACCTGTATAATTATGCCGGGGCTCCATGGAAAACTCAAAAAAGGATACGTATGCTGCTCGATACATGGTTTACTAATTCACCTTTTGGCATTCCGGGTGATGAAGATGGAGGTGGATTATCGGCATTCGTGGTTTTCTCAAGTATCGGAATTTATCCTGTTACCCCCGGAATTCCTGTATTTAATATTGGCAGCCCGGTTTTTACAGATGTATCAATAAAACTTGGGAATAATAAGTTCTTCAGAATTAAAGCTCCAAATAGCAGCAAACAAAATAAGTACATCCAAAAAGCCTCATTGAACGGGAAAGAGTGGAACAAACCCTGGTTTGCATGGAATGAAATAAAAAATGGCGGAGAATTAATTCTTGAAATGGGTGACAGGCCAAATTATCAGTGGGGATCACTCCCCGATGAAGTGCCTCCTTCAAAATTGTCTGATTGATTGTATTAATATTGATAAAAACTCCTCTCTCTTTTCTACCATCAACATGGGCAGATTATGAGAGAGGGATCGGGGGAAAAATTAAAGGAATTCAATAAAGGAGATCAATTCCTGTTAACCTATTTACGCTTAAATGAGTATCTACCGGGAATGATAATAGATACTCACTGCAATATAATCCACAATATGCTTTGCAAGGTATATTTCACCCAAAGAATTTACGAGAGTTCTTAATTTGGCCCTGGCCGGTTCAATAAGGGTACTTAAATTTGTTGTTGTACCATCATCAAAAGTGAGCTGAATATCTCTTTTATGGCAGATTGAAGCTGTACTGTCGGAGCCATCAATAATTTTAGCTGCAGCTGTTTTCTGCAGAACCCCATTAAGAAATACCTGAATGGAGTCAATACCGGTGCTTCTTTTAATGTCAACTTTACCAACTGACAGTATGTATTGCTTCTCAAACTTATGATAATCGGTTCTTATAAAAACCTCGGTCTCTTTCAATAATGTATCCTCATTTTGGGCGAGTGCAAATGAAGATATGCATGTGTCACCAGTCTCATGGTTAACAGAGATATTATAACCTTCATTAAAAGTATATTTCGATGAACTGGAATGTTGTTTAAAAGATTTTGATGCCTCAAGAATAGAAAGACTCCCAATGTCCTCAGAATCAAGAGTAAAACCGGCAATCAGCTTGTAATCATAACTATTCCACCAGTTATAAAAGAAGTGATATGCTGAAGCAGTAATTGTAAAGTTGTTCTTCAGCACCGAATCTTTCAAAAGGAAATTATGTAAATACTTCGGGTGGAAAATCAGCCTCGATGGAAGATTAACGATCAATTTATCGCTTGTTCCTGTTTTTGCAAAAAGCCTGTAAGGGATGTAGAAGTTATACTTACGAAGAGAGTCTGGTTTATAATCATAAATGCCGGCAATAAGATTCAGATTTATACTATCATTAAAACTCTCCTCTGATTTTGCGACATCCCCCGTAACACTAAGAAGCTGGTAACCTTTTGTTTGCGAAATTTCGCTGATCGCATTATTAATATTTGCAACACCTGTTTCCAGCGATTGCTTAAGGTTCATGTTATCTGTTTCGATTTTGGTACAACCCCAGGTGATTAACCCGAAAAGAATAGCAATTACAAGAATATTCTTTTTCATAAGTCAATGTATTAAGGTATTAATGTTATTAATCTCAATCTGGTACCCATGAAAGCCTCAAAAATATATCATTTGTGCAGTAGAAAAACGACCAGTACTTCACATAGAATCCGGATACAGATTTTAATGCTTCATTTTAATATTAAACGAAAATTTCTCAGAAATGTTGCGTTTTTGAAGAGTATGATCAAATAAGGTAAGGTTTGATGATAGTTCTTTCTATATTTGTTAAAAGGTAAAAGAGGTTTATACAGAGAATATATTCCTAAGGAGTTCCCTGATTCATCATTGGTTTACAAACCTGAATAAAGAAAAATGCAAATTGACCACATTGCAATCTGGACTTATGATCTGGAGATGGAGAAAGATTTCTATCTGAAATACTTTGATTGCTCCGTTAACGAAAAATATTTAAATTCAGGAAAACAATTTGCCTCATATTTCATAACATTTTCCGGTGGCCCCAGGATTGAATTAATGAGACGACCTGACATCAGATACAGGAAAAAAAGCGATTCTCTGGGATTAGCACATCTTGCTATAAATGTCGGGACAAGGGAAAAAGTTGATAATCTGACTGAGAGTCTGGAAAAGGATGGAATCGTTGTGGGCAGCAGACCAAGAATCACAGGAGATGGTTACTATGAAAGTGTTATTCTTGATCCCGAAAATAACGTGATTGAAATATTGAGTCTTTTATAATTATTAAATAATAAATCCATGGCAAAAGTTGCAATGCTCGGAGCCGGTTTCATCGGCGATTTTTACACCTTTTCCCTACACGGTCAGCGTAACCGTGACAAAGTGCACATCATTTATTCCCGTGATGAAGCGAGGGGTAAAGCCTTTGCAAAAAAACACGGAATACCAAAATGGACCACCTCAATGAAAGATGCAGTTAATGACCCGGCGGTTGATGTAGTAATTATTGGTCTCCCTAATAATCTTCATCTTGAGGCAGTTAAGCTGGCTGCAGCCTCAAAAAAAGCTGTGTTCTGCACAAAACCGCTTGGCCGAAATGCATCTGAAGCAAAGAAAATGCTGGATATGGTGGAAAAGGCCGGTGTCACCAATGGTTATTTGGAAGACCTGGTTTATACACCAAAAACTCTGAAAGCTTTGCAGTCGGTTCGGTCAGGTGCAGTAGGGCAGGTAACCTGGGCACGGTCACGCGAAACTCATCCCGGACCGCACAGCGACTGGTTCTGGACCAAAGATGTTTCAGGCGGAGGTGTTTTGCTCGATATGGGTTGCCATTGCATCGAAATTGCGCGTAACTATATTGGTAAGGATATCAGGCCGGTGGAAGTAATGTGCTGGGCTGATACCCTGGTGAAACCCATTGAAGCAGAAGACAATGCTCTGGGTTGGGTTAGGTATGAAAATGGCGCTGTCGGACAGTTCGAAGTTAGCTGGACATTCCGGGGTGGCATGGATCTGCGCGATGAAGTAATGGGTACAGACGGCACAATCTGGGTAAATAATTTCCTCCGGACCGGTTTTGAAATATTTACTGCCGGAGGTAAAAAAGGATATGTTGCTGAAAAAGCTGAATCCGAAAAGGGCTGGATATTTCCGGTAGGGGATGAAGTGGTGGAACTTGGTTATACCGACATGTTTACCGATATGTTTAATGCATACGAAAATAAGGGCCAGGCCAGGGAGACTTTTTATGACGGTTATGTCGTAAATGAGATTATGGATGCATGTTACCGTTCTGCCAAATCGAAAAAATGGGAACCAGTGAAGCTGAAAACGTGGCGGGGACAGGAGAAAACCGACCGGATTTCTGCAATACATGAATTCGATAAAGATCATATACTCGTAAAAGAAGAAACCATGCCTGATGGTACCGTTAAGCTTATCCTGAAGAACAAAAAAACAGGAAAGATTGCACAGGGCTTAAAAAAGTAAAAACTTATTGTGCATTACCTGTTTCTTCGATGAAAAAACTAATGTTTTTATCCCTGGTATCTCTTCTCCTTAACAGTTGTGCCATTTTCAGATATCATAATTTCGGTGAAGTTCCCCAAAGGCCCGGTCACTACCCTCGGTTCACAGAAAAAGATTATCTTATAGGGCAGCTTGATGAATATCGTGCTGGTTATGATGTCACTTTTTATGACCTTAACCTTTACCTTGATCCGGGGAAAAAAATGCTGGGCGGTGAAGTGGCTATCTATTTCAGAGCTGTTAAAAAACTTAAAAATATCCGGATCGACCTTTATAAAAATCTTGATATAATTAGTTTGAAGTTCTCAGGGCAGGAAATCCCATTTTCGCGTAAGGACAGGGCAGTGATTGCATCTCTTCCCGATTCTCTGGCAATTGGCAGGAATTATTCCCTGGTAGTTAAATATGAAGGCAAACCAACAAAAGCAATAGATCCTCCCTGGGACGGCGGTGTGGTGTGGAAAAAAGACAAGGATGGCAATCCATGGGTTGGAGTAACATGCGAAACAGAAGGCGGAAGTATATGGTTTCCCTGTAAAGACCATCTCTCCGATGAGCCTGACAGCGTGAGACTCCGGATGACAGTCCCAGCAGGGTTGCAGATTGTTTCAAATGGCATTTTGGAGAACCATACCTCAAAACCCGGGAATGAGACTTATATATGGAGCACCCATTACCCGATTAATATCTATAACATCACCTTCTATGCGGGTAAATATGAGCATTTTAACGATACAATGGCAACTGAACAGGGGATCCTTAATCTTGATTATTATGTTCTGCCGGAAAACCTGGAAAAAGCAAAAGAACATTTCAAGCAGGTAAAGGATGTTATCAGTACTTACTCCAGGTCTTTCGGACCTTACCCATGGATAAAAGAAGGGTACAAACTGATTGAAGGACCGTATGAAGGAATGGAACATCAGACAGCAATAGCCTATGGAAGCGGTTATTCCGACCTGAGTTGGCTGGGTGGCGACTATATAATTGTACATGAGACTGCCCATGAGTGGTGGGGAAATGCCGTATCCATCAGTGATTTTTCCGATATCTGGTTACAGGAAGGCTTTGCAACTTATTCTGAAATGGTCTTTGCAGAGCACAAAAAGGGATATAACAGCTCCCTTTTCTATGCCAGCGATTTGTTAGCCAGTATGATAAACAATAAACTACCGGTAGTGGGTCCACGAGATGTAAGCTATTGGGATATTAAAAACAACGATGTTTATAACAAAGGAGCGCTGATACTGCATACAGTACGTAACGTTTTGAATGACAGCACACTCTTCTTTGATATACTGCAGACATTTTACCGTGAACATGCAGCGTCATCGCATGTTACCACTGCCGATTTCATAGAGGTTATTGAGCGGAAAACAGGTAAGGATTGGGTCAAATTCTTCGAAGTTTACCTGTACAACCGGAAGATTCCTGTTCTTTATTGGTATTTTGGTTCTTATAATAATGATCAGGTTCCGGACACGAATGTCATGAAGGGTGTGCCATTTGTCGTCGCAAAATGGACAGACGTTCCTGAAGGATTCAGTATGCCTGTAACATTGGATTGCACTGATGGCGATGCTTCAGTAACAATAGAGGTAACAACTAAACCAACCCGTTTTTATCTTAAAGATTTGTCATTATGTTATCAATTGACATGCAACAAGCGGTTTTCATATTTTAAGATAGTAACAGATATTAGTGTTTTGGTGGAAGCTGAAACTTTAGAATCGGAAAATGATTAAAATTACACCTATCTGTTAATAATCTATTTACATTTGGTTGTTTCGATATAAGTCATGGTATGGTTTTAAACAAAACGGCTCAATGGCGGGGAACATTTAATTTAGTTTTAAAGCTTAATCTCCACCTGTATTTAGCAAAATTTTTTCTATTTTTGTTTTTAGTGCGAATTAAACCTTAAAATTAAACTGATTGAAAATCCATATCAAAAATATGGTTTGCATCCGGTGCAAAATGGTAGTGAAATCCGAGTTGGATAAGCTTGGGTTGCATTACACCAGGATTGAATTGGGCGAAACTGAAATCATGGAGGACATTTCTAAAGATCAGTGGTTCCGTCTGAGCAATGCCCTTAAAAAGACCGGGCTGGAATTGATGGATGATAATAGAAGCATCCTGGTTGAGAAACTAAAAACGACAATCATTGAACTGGTCCATTATACTGATGAACAAATCAAAATAAACCTTTCTGATTATCTGAGCGAAAAACTCAATCACAATTACACATACCTTGCTAATCTTTTTTCAGAAGTTAACGGGACTACTATTGAAAAATTTTATCTATCCCATAAAATTGAAAGGGTAAAAGAACTACTGGTGTATGATGAACTCAATCTTACCGAAATTGCCTATAAACTTCATTACAGCAGTGTGGCCCATCTGTCAAACCAATTTAAGAAAATGACAGGGCTTACCCCATCTCACTTCAAAAATCTTAAGCACAAAAGACGCAGCGCCTTGGGGAACATGTGAATTATGTAACATTTTTCAACAAATGTGTAATTCTTCTACCCCGGCTTACCTTTATCTTTCCCCAATGTTATTCATTTAAAAAGATTAAATGAATAACAACCGTATTGATATCCACTGATTGGCATGGCTTTAATGAGGATTGGTGGGGTAATTATATGGTTGTGAAATAAAAAATGACTATCAGATTTTTTTAATAATACTTATATGGTGCTTGAAAATCAATTATTTGCCCCACCCCTAAAGGGTGTAATTGATTTTGACTTTGTCGAGCTCACCGCGCAATGCGGGGTTCGGTTCTTCGCACCCCTGCCTGCCGGCAGGCAGGCTTTATGGACAGGGGCAAACGAAGAACCGGAGCGAAGCGGAGCTCGACGAAGTCAAAATCAATAAAAACATGTAATTATTACTGATACTCAAAATAGAAAATAAACTCTTTGAAGCTGTATATCAGATACATGGTGAGCACGCGCTGCAAAATGGTAGTGAAAGAAGAGTTAAAGAAACTCGGACTGCACTTCATAATTGTCGATATAGGCGTTGTAGATATCATGGAAACTATTACAGTGGATCAACGTGAGCAAGTTAGAATTGCTTTGCTCAATTCAGGGCTGGAACTGATGGACGACAAGAGAGCTGTGCTCATTGAAAAAATAAAAAATGTAATTATTGAAATGGTTCATTATAAGGATGATTTGCCCAGAACAAATTTTTCTGATTACTTAAGCGAAAAATTAAATTACGATTATACTTACCTGGCAAACTTATTCTCAGAAGTACAGGGAACTACTATTGAGAAATTCATCATTTCTCATAAGATAGAACGGGTAAAAGAGCTTATCATTTATGATGAACTCAGCCTTTCCGAAATTGCCTGGAAGATGCACTACAGCAGTGTTGCACATTTATCCAATCAATTTAAAAAAAATACAGGACTTACACCCTCTCATTTCAAAAAATTAAAGAATAAAAGACGAAAAGCGATTGAAGATATTTGAGATTACTGACATATGACAGATGAGGATTGGAGAATAGTCAATAATCCATAATAAACACTTAATTAAATTAGCACCGGCATAATATTAATTACCATGGAAACAATTAGCATACAGGAATCTCAATATGCCAGAAGCCTGATAGAAGCCAGCCTTGATCCATTGGTTACTATAAGCACCGAAGGGAAGATTACGGATATGAACGAGGCATTGGCGAACATCACCGGTATAACACGCGAAAAACTCACCGGCACCGACTTCTTCGATTATTTCACCGAACCAAAAATGGCTCGTAAAGTATATCAGGAAGTTTTCGCAAAAGGATCTGTTGCCGATTCTCCGCTTACCCTTCGTCATAAAAATGGCAAGCTTACCGATGTATTATTCAACGGATCGGTTTATAAAGATGATATAGGAAATGTACTGGGTGTGGTGATTGTCGCCAGAGATGTTACAGCCCAAAAATTACTTTCAAAATATTCTCTTAGTCTTATTGAAGCAAGTCTTGACCCATTGCTTACAATAAGCACCGAAGGTAAGATCACTGACATGAATCAGGCAACCGTGAATATTACGGGAATAACACGCGAAAAATTGACAGGCACCGACTTCTTCGATTATTTCACCGAACCACAAAAAGCGCGTGAAGTTTATCAGGAAGTATTCTCAAAAGGATCCGTTGCCGATTCTCCACTTACGCTTCGTCATAAGGAAGGTAAGCTCACAGACGTATTATTCAACGGATCGGTCTATAAAGATGACAGAGGAAATGTGCTTGGTGTAGTTATAGTGGCACGAGATATTACCGACCAAAAAAGAATTGCAACAGAATTGACAGAAGCGATAGTGTTTGCCGAGCTGGCAACTGGAATTGCTGAAGAAGCAAAAATTAAAGCCGAAAAGGCCACACGTATAGCAGAAAATGCAGTGAAAGGGAAACAGCAGTTTTTGTCAAACATGAGTCATGAAATTCGCACCCCAATGAATGCGATTATCGGATTTACAAAAGTGTTGTTGAAAACAGATTTGTCTGCAAAACAAAAAGAATATTTAACAGCTATAAAAATGAGTGGTGATGCATTAATCGTGCTCATTAACGACATACTCGATCTGGCAAAAGTAGATGCAGGGAAAATGACATTTGAACAAACACCTTTCAAAATGGCGTTATCTATATCAGCCATGCTTCATTTGTTTGAGCCAAAAATTCGGGAAAAGAATTTAGAGTTGGTCAAAGAATACGACATCAAAATTCCTGAAGTTTTGGCTGGCGATCCGGTACGTTTACACCAGATTATTTTAAATCTTGTGAGTAATGCAGTAAAGTTTACAACAAAAGGAAAAATTACAGTAAGTGTTCATTTGCTGGATGAAGATGAAGAGAAAGTAACCATTGAATTTTCAGTTACAGATACCGGAATTGGGATAGAAGAAAATAAAATAAAAAAGATTTTTGAAAACTTTCAGCAGGCATCCAGCGGCACTTCAAGGTTGTATGGAGGAACGGGATTAGGACTTGCCATTGTTAAACAATTAGTAGAAGCGCAGGGTGGAAGTATTAGCATAAAAAGTAAAATTGATGAGGGCTCTTCTTTTAGTTTTATATTAAGTTTTCAAAAAACAAAAGCTGAAGCTATATTAGAAACAGGTATTGCGGCATTGGATCCGGAAATTAAGAACATAAAAGTATTGGTGGCTGAAGATATTGCGCTCAATCAATTACTGATGAAAACACTTTTGGATGATTTCGGATTTGAAAGCGATATCGCCGAAAACGGGAAAATAGCCATCGAAAAACTACAAAATAAATCTTACGACATTATTTTGATGGATTTGCAGATGCCCGAAATGAATGGTTTTGAAGCTACAGAATACATTCGAAACGAAATGAATTCTAAAATCCCCATCATCGCTTTAACTGCCGATGTAACCACGGTTGATTTAGCAAAATGCAAAGCCGTTGGCATGAATGATTATATCTCAAAACCTGTTGAAGAAAGGTTATTGTATAGTAAAATAATTGATTTATTCAAGAAACCTATGTTGATACAAGATACGGGGAATAAAGAAAAAAATGATAATAAACCACACCTGCACGTAGGCAGATCAAAGTGTGTTGATTTGACTTATTTATACAAACGCACAAAAGCTAATCAGGAATTGATGATGGAAATGATTGCACTTTATCTGGATCAAACCCCATCTTTGATTAGCAAAATAAAACAAAGTCTGTATGATAAAGATTGGGATTCATTGTACACATCAGTGCATAAAATAATTCCTTCATTTTCAATAATGGGCATACATAAAGATTTTGAAAACATGGCAAAAAAAATTCAGGAATATGCAAGCACACAACAACATCTTGATGAATTAGAAGAATTGGTTATGCAGCTTGAAAACATTTGTTCAAAAGCCTGCGAAGAATTAAAAGAAGAGTATAATTTGATTAATAAAACCAACAGATGACAAACGAAAAGAAAAACCTGCTTTTTCTTGTTGATGATGATGCATTGTTTTTAAAGTCCTTAGAAATTGAATTCGCACAAAATACTGAAACTGCCATTAAGACATTCTCAACAGGAGAACTTTGTCTTGAAAATATATCACAGAATCCGGATGTTATAATTCTGGATTACTATCTCAATAGTGTTGATAAAAATGCTATCGACGGTTTAGAAACGCTCGATAGAATAAAAACAGCAAATCCGCTGATACCTGTTATTATGCTCTCATCCCAGGACAAAATTGAAGTGGCAGTTAATTGTATGAAACACCAGGCTTTTGATTATATTGTTAAAAGTGAAACTGCTTTTATAAGATTACTAAAAGCCATTACTACCATTTTTCATTATCAGAAAATAGAAAAGGCATTGAGTTGGTATATGGAGAAGATGTAATATTAAAATG
>JBGOZX010000094.1:0-16879 GCA_041480425.1 Bacteroidia bacterium | reverse complement strand
TATTTTTTTTAGCCTGAAAATATCCATTTATCTCAATAGCATTATTGATAAATTCATTCTGGGAACAAGGAATAATGTCATTCATGATGGGTGTGGGTTAGAATTTTATATGGATTCCCGTCTACTTAAAAGTGTTTTATAAACAGCTTTATAACAGTTGACTCATTAAAGGTATGAAAAGGCAGTAACCGATGCAAATAAATACCTGTCTGAACTTCTGTAATTCAACCTTTATAGAAGTAAAAAACCCCGGTGTGCTTATGTCTGGGGTCTCGATGCATTGTCGGAAGGATTTCCGACGTGCTGAATATTATAATCGAAATTATTAAAGTATCTCTTTCAAAACAAAAAACATGACAAACAAATTACCTTTAGCATTGTCCGTGTTAGCTATTGCAATAATTTTAGAAGTATATTCAACTCATTAATTAAATGATCATCTAATTTAATAGAATCATTTGCCTTATCGATACAATTTAGTTTTTCTAAGGAAGTTATAAAAAATGGAAGTTTAGAATTAATATTAATACTATCATAGTATACTTTTTGTTCCTTTTTTAGTCTCTCAAGATTCTTGATAGATCTATCTAATTCTTCGAGTAGCCGGTATTCTTCTCTAAGTTCATGATCATTAAGAGATAACTCTGCAGTTCTAATAAATTGTTTCTTGCCAATTACACTATAGATCTTACATAGTTCTAAAGTAATGTCAGGAATATCAGCATGCTGAATTCTATAATCATGGATTAGTTTATTAAATCTAAGTTTTTGTATTGTTTTATCCAAAAAATTGATTGCTAGCACTAGAAGATAAAAAAAGACAAAAAGTCCTATAGTCATACCTATCACGAGTAGAGTTCTACGCCAACTAAACTCGTTTACTTTTCCAATTTGATTTAGAATAGTTATGTCTTTGACTCCTGATATTTTCCCAGTTGCTTGAAATTGAGGAATTCTATTTGTTTTATGAGTAATGAGGACTTCAAAATCAACAAAATCCTTCTTTTGAAAGATAATAGGAGCCAAAATAATGGAAGTTGAATCATATCGTGATAATATATTAGTAATTAGATACTTACTATTTGATTCCGCAACTTTTACTGAGATGATTTTGCCAGATTGAAGTTTGAGACCAAATGGTATTCTTTGATCGAAGTAATCAGGTAAAATACTTTTCACTCTATTATTTAACAGACGGAACTTAAATAACTTTAAGTCTAAGCTATCTTTTCTTAAGTTTCTATTCCCAATATAGACCTCAAGTTCTTTAATTGGTTTTTTTATAGCAAAAATATTTGTAGTATCATTAAGGATAAAATTTAATTTTCCTTGTCTTTCAATTGGAAAGAAATAAGCAAAGAAGGCAAAAATCAAACCTAGAATTCCAATTGAATAACTAATTGATAATTCGTTTTTCTTGTACCAGTTCTTTTTCATATGTCGTGAGTATTATGATAGCTAATTAAATAGTGTTTTATACACAGTCTTATTACAGTTTACTCATTAAAGGTATGAAAAGGTAGTAACCGAGACAAATAAGTACCTGCCTGAACTTCTGTAATACAACATTTATGGAAGTAAGAATCCTCAACAATGTTGTTTTGTGGACAATGGAGTATATAGATAACAAATAACTGAGGTTCTGCTTGTTTCTACTCAACTGCTGTCAATAGGCCTATGAACAAGGCCTCCCTCCGCTACAAAACGAAAGCAGATAAGCCTGTATAACAACAATATACAGGCTTTTTTCATATCGAATAAGAAACATTTAAGAAACATTTGCCAGATTTTGTAGCATTAATGATGAAAAAGAAGTCCCCGGAACTGATCCAGGGACTTACCTTGCTGCAACTCCTAATGAAGCTGATTTCTCAATACAATTTAGTTATTCTTTTGACTGGTAACAGCCTTTTTTACTACCCCTTGATAAAGACATCCTTTTTATTTCACCGGCCCAAGATACTTGTCAAGCCAGGCCAGGGTTTCCTTGATGTATTCGACCCTTGGTGGAATATGGTCGGTCTCGTAGAGGATGAGGTGTTTGTGCTCTGGCGGAGTCCCCAGGAGATCGAATGCGGGTCTGATAAACTTGTCAATTCCGATGTCGTACATTCCGTTCAGCATAATGGTGGGGACCCGAACCCGGGTTATATAATTAATCGTATTGGTCTCGGGTCGGGCATCCCCGCGTCCCAAACTTCCTGCTAACAGTATGCTGGCGCCGAGGCGCCCCTCCACCGCCGGGATGATCGTCCCGAGCCAACCTCCCCAGCTCATGCCATAGAAGGCTATCTTGCTGCTGTCGATATCAGGCCGGGTCTCCAGGTAGTCGATGCTACGCCGAAAATCCTTGACTATCTTGATCAGGAACTCAGTATAGGCATAAGAATCAGCACCTTGGTGAATAGCAGCCAGTGCTGGTTCGCCACGTTCGAAGGTCCCTTTGTAGACGGGAAAGAGGACAGCCCGGCCATTCCTGACCAGGTAGGATAGGAACATGGTGAATTCATAGTAGCTCTCCAGCTCCTGGCTCGATGTAATCCAAGTTGCCGCGCTGCCGGGAAAATAAATGATCGTCTGATAAGGAGGATTGACGTTGGCAGGCAGGAACAGGTAGGCCAGGACCCGCTCACCCCCGTATGCGGCATCGAATGAGATCTTCTCACGAATCCACCCTCCGGGACTTTCCTCCGTGTATTCTACTCGGGTGTTAAGTTCCGTGGGATCGTAGGCGAACAGTTCCTTGTAGATTTTGAAGATGGCATCGGGAACAGGCTTCTGCGCTTGGATATCGGTGGGTGCAGGGAGGCGCCAGAGTGCGAACGCCTCCTTTGGAATGGTTTCGGGGTGAGGATAAAACGCCAGCCGGATCCCGTTTCTGGGTGATCGATCCATTTCAGTCGCCTGTCTTTGATTGCCGAACTCGTAAGTATTGTCTTCCCAGCTGCCTCCGCGGATGACCCTTCCCGCCAAAGTTTGGTTCCAGCACCACTCCCTTACGTTTCCCGCCATGTCATACGCACCGTAGGTAGTGATGCCCGATAGGCTTCCCACTGCCACCGGCCCACGCCCCCCGAAATTGCTGAAAGGGGCGAGGATGGCGAAGCCACCTAACTGTGGAACCTGAATCATAGGGGTTAGGCCTCCCCTGGCCACATTCCAGTGGTAAGTGGTGGGCAGGCTCATCCCGGCGTATTCGGCATATGCCGCTGCCTCGTACCAGCTGACTCCCGATACCGGGTAGTCTCCCTTTCCCTCAGGGTAGTCACCTCCCAGCCATGTGGAGGGGCCAGGCTGATCCGATTGGTCTACGAACTCCCTCATAGCCGCATCCCAGGTGAGCTCCCGCCCTTCCTTCACGAACGAGTATTTCCAGAAATCCCGGTTCATGTACCCGCCAGAGTCCACGAACTCCCTGTACTCACGGTTCGTCACCTCGTACCGGCCAATGAAGAAATCACTCAGGCTTCCGATGGGGATCTCCGTCGCCGGCACACGAACCATCCCCGGCGGAATATTTCCAGTCTGGTCCAGGGTCCTGATTAAAGGATTAGGTATAACATTGACGGAGTTGCCATCTGGTTTTCCCAAATTCCATGTGGATGCCGCTGCCAGGATAGTATCGTATCCTTCCTTCTCCAGCCTCCATCGGAAGGTCCCGACAGGAACCCGTATTTTTTCCAGAGGCGTGATTCCCATGTATTTCCAATCTCCAATAGTGTCAGCGTACTCCATCATGTATACTTTGGCTCCTGGTGGATCTGTGAGGACATCGATCTCCAGGGATATCTGCGTGAACAGCTTCGTAAGCTCAGGGTCGTTCCCCAGGATAGTTTCGGCCTGCTCTGCCAGCCGATATGGCGCCACAAGGTTCCTCCAAACGTCGTTCTCCCCTATCAGCCGCTCGATTTCAGGAAGCGCCACCTCCCTGGCCCAGCGGATGTTTGCCTGCCGTTTGAAGAACCATACTGCACAAAGTATAATAATCACAAGGAGTACAGCTGCTGCTGGGATGAGAATCCTGGACAGTTTAAACCTCTTGCCAGCTTTACCGGGCTCTGACTGCTTTATGGTTTCTGCACTGAACGCTTCTTTTATATCATCACTGTCAATCTCATCCATCGTCAAAAGCATTTGAACCACCTTGCACAATTTGTAAATGTGTTTCTCCAGGGGAGGGGTTAAAGCATCCAGCCAATGGACATCGCTGACATAATACTCGAGCTGCTTTGACATGGGCACATCCTCCAGGCGAAGAGGGATGATGGCCAGACCATGGTGTACTGCCCGGTCTACTTCTTTAATAACCTGATGAGACTGATTTGAGTTTGAGGAATAGACCAGGACAAATACTTTAGATCCTTTTATGCTATCGATGATGGCCTCTGCAAAGGGCATTCCGGGAGTAATATCACGGGGTGCAATCCAGCAGCGGATCTCGTTTTTTTCCATGATCGAACAAACGGCATCAGCAACGCTTTTATCCTTATGGGAATAACTTATGAATACATCGTGGGCCATATCCGTATCTGTTATTTGTAAGATGATTCCTTAACTATCTTGTTTCAACTCCATGTTTCCCAATTCCATGAAACGCGGTTCATTATTTTATGACTGCAGTTGATGAACATGTCGTATTTGTTGTCTTTCTGGCGGTAGCTGATGAAGATGTCGTAGTTATATTCTTCAATAATACTTGACATCTGAGGATTATTTATTTCATTATCAAAGTTAAACTCAGTTTAAGTCAAAAGCAATTTTATTTTAGCATGGAAATTTTCGCCTTTGCTTGATTTAGATGAAGCAAACCAATAAGACATAGATAGATTTAAAATGGATTGAACTTCTGCAATGAACATTTTATGGAAGTAAAAGCCCCCGGGAGCTGATTTACGAGGGCTGACAATAAGTTATTGTTATCAATAGTTAAGTAGAGTAGACCGGGGAGGTTCACCCCATGCCTCTCACAGAACCGTACGTAACAGTCTCCCGTCATACGGCTCTTCTTGACAGACTTAACGTGTCTTTGTCTTTAAATCGAAAATCATCCTCTTTTAAGTTGTTTTATTTGAAATATCGTTGTTTAACCAGTAATATCCTGGAGTTGTCAAATTATCCCACTCCACCTGATCTGAAACCAATGGTATGACTGTACTATCGTTGTATTTTGTAGTTTTCAGGTTCTCTGCCATCCATACACCTGAGTACCGATAGTTACAATATTATAAAGATTGCCATTAGCATCTGCTATTTTCGTTATAAATGAAATATCGTTACCAAAACCGCTTAAAATCAAGGATTTCAGGCGGTTTATTTTTTTACATGTACTCAAAATGTACGCCTGAACTCCTGAAAAAGGAGTCTTTTTCGACGTTCCATAATAAGTTTTCTATTATAAAAGGTTCAGAATCATGCCTCTGGGATTAAATTTTGTCCTTTGAAACCTTCCGTTTGTCAAAATAGCCATTATCTAAATATTAAATAAAATGCATGTCTATTATGCAGATAATTAACACGTTGGCATATTATTTGACTTAGAAATCCCTATTTCGCCTTGATTTCTGGTAAATATTGACCCATTTTTGACCAATAACCTCATTCTGTTTGTCAGTTGTTTGCAACTGTAAATAATCCTCCGGATTTTATCGACTAAAAGCTCATAAAACTCTCTAATTTCCCCACTAGTTGGGCTTTAGCTGCTTGACAGGAATTTTCTTAACAATTACTTTTAATATGTAATTTAAAACGTAAAATGATGGAAAATAATTTAGTTTTAAACAGCACCTATTTCATTAATGACAATATTGATGAGACAAATATTAACAGGGAAAAGATCTCCTACGAAAAGACCACTTTTAGTCCGGCCATCGTCAATATGGTTGCCGAAGCAGGTGAAAATTTTTTCCGTTACCTTAAAAGTATTGGTCTCTCTAAGGAACCTAATTTAATGATACTCTCTTCAAAACACCATTATTATTATGATGAAAATGAGTTAAAGAGTGTCAGGACTTTAATAAACCTTAAGAAGCTGAATCTAATAAAACATCTGGATACGTTTCTGTATACTCTCATTCGTATTTTACCAAAGAATGCCAATTTCATAGGATGCTTTTCAGACAGCAAAACTTTGAAGGGGAATGCATTTTCCTTTTACCAACCTTCGAGGTTATTTAACAGATTCATTAATTTCCTCGATTCCAGTACAGATCATAATATGGATAAAAATGAAGTTTCAGAAGTTTTGGAAAGAAACGGATTTAAGATTGTCGATATGACAGAGATGAACGGACTTACATATTTTTATTCGCAAAATGTCCAAAATCGATTGAATTAAGAGCCTGATAAAAAATATCGACCATAAACATCTGATACTTCGTTCATCCTTTAGGGAAAAAACAATGGTTTAAATTAAAAGAAGGACATTATGAAAAAGGGAATTATTGAGGCATTGCCATAGATAGCATTCTTCCCCTCAATGGTAAGTGTATTGAAGAGTTTAAGCTCATGCTATTTAGGAAAGTCTATGCTTCAGGGATAAATATATTAACCGGATAAACAACAAATAAGTCAAATTGACTGTTTATAGTGGCATAGCAGTGAAAGTTGATTTTTCAACAATATCAGACATTTTCTAAAACTTTTTGTCATGATATATTCCTTATCAAAACTTTTAATTGAATGATAATAAAAATTTGTTTTTTAGTACTAAATTTTTCGTTTTTAATTGCACAACCAGGGCCTTCGGAGAATGAAACAATAAAATTAGCAACTATAAATGGTTTTGTCCGGGATGCTAAGAATGGCGAAACA
Organism: Bacteroidia bacterium; assembly: GCA_041480425.1. Taxonomy (GTDB): domain Bacteria; phylum Bacteroidota; class Bacteroidia; order Bacteroidales; family VadinHA17; genus LD21. The sequence continues at coordinate 10,069 of JBGOZX010000094.1, read as the reverse complement.
TTAACCGGCGCAGTTATTTATCCGAAAGAAAATCCGACAATAGGCATTACTTCCAATTCCTACGGATATTTTTCCCTTACACTTCCGACAGGTAATTATACAATAATCGTTCAATACCTTGGGTACAAAACCAAGGCCATTTCACTGGATTTAAAAGAAAACCTGAAGGTTAATGTTGACATGGAGGAAGAATCTATCACCTTAAAAGAAATTACAATTACCGGTGAAAAAAATAACAATAATGTGGTTTCAAATGAGTTGATATCGAAAATAAATGTTAGAGAAATTCAGAATATACCGGTTATTCTGGGCGAAAAAGACATTTTAAAAACCATTCAGCTGCTGCCCGGAGTATCGCCGGCCGGCGAGGGAAATGCAGGTTTTTATGTTCGTGGCGGGGGCGTTGACCAGAACCTTATCCTCCTCGACGAAGCCCCTGTATATAATCCTTCTCATTTGCTCGGGTTCTTTTCAACATTCAATTCCGACGCTATAAAAGATATTACATTATACAAGGGCGGTTTCCCTGCCGAATATGGCGGGCGCTTGTCATCAGTGGTCGATATTAAAATGAATGAGGGCAACAATAAAGAATATCATGTATCCGGCGGCATCGGAATTATTGCTTCACGCTTAGCCGTTGAAGGGCCTATCCTTAAAACCAAAGGTTCTTTCATGATAGCGGCCCGCAGGACTTATGCTGACCTTTTCCTCAAACTTCTTCCCGGTACCGGAGCCGATTCCACTGCGAAAAAATCAACCCTGTATTTTTACGATGTAAACATGAAAGCCAATTACCAGTTTACAGGCAAAGACCGCTTGTATTTTTCATGTTACCTCGGCAGGGATAATTTCAACCTTGGCGGTTCATTGGGTTTGAATTGGGGAAATATCACTGCAACAACCAGGTGGAACCATGTTCTCAGCGATAAAATGTTTTCCAATACTTCACTTATCTTCAACCGTTATAGCTATAATTTCAATGTGGCTGTCGGCAATAAGACCATGAATGTAATTTCAGAAATCCAGGACTGGAATCTGAAAGAAGACCTCCATTATTATTTAAATTCAAACAATTCGATTAAAATTGGTTTCAATTCCATTTATCATACTTTTGTTCCCAGCAAGGTGGATAGTACTATTTTTTTCCACGTCAGATCTATGGATAACAGGTATGCGTTGGAAAATGCAATTTACCTTTCAAACGAACAAACAATCACAAAACATCTTAGGGCAACCTATGGATTGCGCTATTCGCTCTTCAGTTCAATCGGGCCAGGTACAGTTTACACTTACAATGAAGTATCGGATGTTGTGGATTCGGCAACATATCATAAAGGAAAAATATTCAATACATTTGGCGGATTTGAGCCAAGGCTTCTCCTTAATTATATAATCAATGACTCAAACTCGGTTAAAGTTTCCTACGCACGCACCCGTCAGTACATTCATTTGTTATCGAATACCACATCCACAACACCTTTTGATCTTTGGGTACCGAGCAACATTAATATTCTGCCGGAAATCGCAGATCAATATACCCTGGGGTATTTCCGGAATTTTTCAAATAACATGTTTGAGACATCAGTGGAGGTATATTATAAAACCCTGCAAAACCAGATCGATTATCGGAACGGGGCCAATCTTATCCTGAATAATAAAGTGGAATCACAATTGGTATTTGGGAAAGGATGGGGATATGGAGCTGAATTTCTGATCCGGAAAAAATTTGGAAAACTGACTGGTTGGATAAGCTACACCTTATCCAAAACGAAAAGGCAGTTCAACGATATTAACGAGGGTAATCCGTTCCTGGCAAAACAAGACAGACCACATAACGTAGCCATTGTAGGAATGTACGAAATCAACCCGCGTCTGACTTTTTCAGCCACCTGGATATATTGCAGCGGAAATACGGTTACATTTCCAAGTGGACGTTATGTTGTCGATGGAAATATCGTACCATATTATACCGAGCGAAACGGATATCGTATGCCTGATTATCACAGGTTAGACATTGGACTTACCTTGCAAGGGAAAAAAACCAACAAGTTTGAAAGCAACTGGAATTTTTCAATTTACAATGTTTATGCACGCGCTAATGCATATGCTATCAATTTTCAGCCAGACCCGAATGATCCTGTGAAAATGCAGGCTGTACAATTATCTCTTTTCCGGTTTGTACCTGCCATTTCCTATAATTTCAAATTTTAAAAGGAGAATAAATATGATAATAAAAACGATAATAAGATATATAGATTCATTTCAGGTTGTTTTTTCAATTCTAACTATTTTCATGTTCTCCGGCTGTCAGAAAGTTATCAATGTGGATCTGAATGAAGCAGCACCACGCATAGTTATCGAAGGCTTGATCACCGATAGACCAGGTCCGTATTTAGTTATGATCAGTAAATCCGGTAGTTATTTTAATCAACCGGTTTTGCCTCCAGTTTCGGGGGCGGTAGTAATCATAACTGACGATGTCGGAACAATCGATACGCTGAAAGAAACAACGCCTGGTATTTACCTTACCTCAAAGACCCGGGGAATTCCCGGAAGGACATACACTCTGAAAGTTTTAACAGAAAACTTAGAATACATTGGTTCTTCAACCATGTTTAGTTATGTCAATATCGATTCGTTGAGTTTAGTAAAAAGCCAGTCTCAGCATTTCGATTTCGGGGGCAATACTCAAAATGAAACGCATGTGGATATACATTGCTTTTTCAAAGACCCGGAGGAAAAGAACTTTTATAGAATAAAGGTTTTTACAAACGATACTACCCGGGCCGAAAATTACCGATTGTATGATGACCAATATACCAATGGCCAGGAAACAGAGTTGCGGATTGCACGTGCAACAGCAGGCGACACTGACAGTATCGTGCTTTTTTCGCTTGATAAGCAGACGTACGGATATTACCGTACTCTGGAAGACCTGCTTCATACTAACCCTGTTTTCGGGTCAACACCGGCTAATCCGAGTTCAAATCTTAACAATGGGGCATTAGGCTATTTCGGGGCATGTGCTATTTCATCCAAAACCATCATCATCACTGATTCCTTACTTAAAATGGTAAAATAATTTAATGTAAGAAACATAATATGTATGAAACCTGAAAAGTGTACTCAGGCTTTAGCTGCTCACTCTTACAGGTATATGCAATTCCCCATTATTTTCATCTCCAGGAAGTAAAAAAAGCTATTGCAAATCAGAAAAATAATTAAACCGGTCAAATTTCACTGAGGAACTAATTTTAATTGATTCAGAAACCTCATCCCAGGTAGCTTTTGAAATAGTGAGAATTAATAATTTTCAATTCATCAGTCGTTCTGAAACTTCAATTCACCGTGCATAGCTTTTTTGAAAAACTCACCACTTTCGGTAAGCTCATATGTATCCCAGGATTTCAGCATATTTGGACCCCATTCCGGATCATACACCCAGCATATCCAGCTGATGCCTTTCCCTTCCAGATACTTAATAATCCTGGTACTATAATGATTGTCATCAATGGTTTGCCCGGGACGGAGTCCGAAGCCAAATTCAGTGGCCACCACGGGATATTTATCAGCTGCAAAACCAAAATTTTCCTCCCATTTTGGTTCCCATGGCTGACTACGCTTATTTTCATAGGGATGCGAAACGTAACCTATTCCATCGGCATTTATCGGGTCAATGAGAATCGGTGTAAGGTCATAAGCCCAGTCGAAACCGGCAACAAGAGGAATTGTTACAGTATCGTATGACCTTATCAGGTCAATAATGTTTTCATTTATTTTTTTCCACTCGGACCAGGTCATTGTTCCTAACTGCCCTCTGTAAATAGTGGGCTCGTTAAAAATTTCGTAAAAGGCCACAGTATTATTTCCATTAAAATGCTGTGCTATGGTTCTCCAGAATTGATAGGTTTCCTGTTTTGAAGTATTATACATCGGGTTTTGGAAAAGTTCCATCTCAAGGTTTCCAATCGAATGCCAGTCGATCATGACGTACATCCCCAGGTCGGTGCACCACTCAACAGCCTGGTCAAGCAATTCAAGGTACTTTTCCGGTGTACGTTCACGCCATGCAACCGGATGGACCGGAATACGTACAATCATGGTTCCCATTTCTTTAACCTTCTCAAAATGGCTTTTATTCCAATGGCCCTGCCGTTCGATTTTATCAGGATCGGATATTGAGAGTCCCCGGAAAAGGATTGTATCTCCTTTAGGATTTACAAACTTATTACCCTTGACTTTTATTAATGGAAGTAATTTGGCATTCGGATTGGGTGTGGGTCTGCGCCATGGTCCATCCTGAAACCAGGGTCTTGACTCCTGAGCCACAAGATTTTGAATACAAAATGCTGCAAATACCAAAATGATTATAAGGCGAATAAGATTTTTCATAATAGTCTAATATTAAGATTAGTTCTTATTTTTTACTTATTAACGTAGTAAAGCCTGCCGGAGGAAGTTTAAACTCCACCGAACCATCAATAACCTTGACTTCTCCAATTTTTTCCATTCCCGACAAATTATCGGTTACATAAATCTCCAATGTTGTAATACCTGAAGGAATTCCGTTCACTTTAGCCTGGCATTCAGCTCCGTTAATAACGATATGGACAGCATATTCGCCCCGGGATATATTTCCGAATGCGGCACAATTTATTCCCTCCTTGTTACAGGTTAGAGGAATTGTGAATGCATCCACCGGAGTGGAAGCCAGTTGCTTCAGATTCCAGAATCGTTGAGTGGGACGAAGCGGCCCTTTGGTGCCAAAAACACCATCACCGGTCAGCACTGAGTAATCGGCAGTTAATTGCCACTGTAAAATGGAAAGCGGCTGGCAAATCGAACATATCCGGGTATACAGATTAATTTCATACAAAGCAAATGATTGTTCGGAGAAAATTTCGGGATAATTCCAGGCAGCGGCATCAGTACTACCTTCGCCGACTATTAAAGGCAGATTAAGTTGTTTTGCAGCACCTGCCCATTTTTTCAGTGTTTCATCTGTGCAGCCCCGCCATGAGTGAAACGAAACAGCCCCGATATATTTATGTGTTTCCGGGTCGTTCATGGCCGGGATTATAAAATCGAAAGTTGTAGCATCGGAATTATCACCTAAGAGCAGTTTTGTTGAAAGCCCTCGAGAAGTGAGGTGTGCACCGAGTCCTTTAATGAATTCCGCATGTTCCTGGCCCGTATGACGGACGTTTATTCCCAAATCCGATTCATTAAAGGAAAACATGGCTGCTTCAACACCATAGTTTTCCTTCATAAAAACAAGATAATCGCCAATTGACTGGTATATTTTTCCCGTCTTTTCGGGATTCAGCTGATAACCAAAAATTCCTTTTGACCGGTTACGAAAAGCATCTCGGGGATCCCCAAGAATTGCCCAGTTGGGAGCCGACCAATCGCTTACAATGACCGGCACACCGCGACTGACTAATCTTTGAGCCATCACCATGGCTGCATGGACTCGTGGATTAAGGTTCCCGGCCCTGGCAGATTCAATGGGATTGGCATTTTCATCGGGATGCCAGAAGGTCCAGGGCATTTCAACCCTACCCCAGGCAACCCGCAAATTGTCCAGGCAATATTGTATAACCTGCGGGTCAGTTTTGGGATTCTGAAGTCTGAAATTTCCTCCTAATCCCTCGAACTTACGCCCTGGTTTTTGTGCATCCAGAACAATTTCCACTGGCGAATTATCGATAACTCCTCCAGCTTTAATAGTAAAGATTTTTTGGATCTCCTGCCCTTTTTTAATCTTCTGCCCCAACAGTCCAATATAAACCTGAGTACCGGAATCCTCTGATCCTTTCCTGATAAAAACCGAACTTTTGGACTCAAAGTTTATTTCAAGTTGCCTTTGCTGAGATTCAATGACAACACCTTTTGAGGTAATTTTAAACGGTTTAGAATTATTTTCAGATGTGATTCCCGAAAGAATAATCTTTGATTTTCCAGCAAGTGAACCGTTTATAAACCGTGCCGTAGCATTTGAATAATATTTAGCGGGTAAATCAATGCAAAAGAAGACTCCTTCCATAAGAGTATCTTTCTCAGCAATAGCTTTAACAGAAACAACAGCACAACCTTTACCACTTTCTTCGATAACTTCTGAAAACAGGATCCCTGAAATACTTGTAGTAACAATTTGCCTGAGGCCCTCCCGGTCATATTTTGGCTGCTGTCTTTCCTTGCCGGTAGAATTAAATTTGAGCCAGCCTTTTTCAACTACCCGGAGACTTGACTCAAACTCCATTAACTGGCCTTCTACCCTGATACCGGTTAAATTACCCCATGCCATAACTTCTGGTTGGGCAAATAACGGGCAAGTCAGAATATCTTTAAAAAGTATTATGAGAAAAAATACGGCAATAAATCTGTAATAAAAACAGAAAATGGAACTTTGATTCCACATTGGTTTAATGTTATTCATGGTATATAGAAATTTTTGAAAAAAAAGAAAAAAATAGTGGAGGTGATAACTTGCCTATTGTTTTTCGTAAATCATGGTTTCTGCCATTTCGCCATAAGATGAAGAAGCGCTGGACTCGATAACCAGGTTACTGCCATCCATTTTATAAACCTCATCAATTGTCATTTCACCGCCGTCGCCAATAGACATTTTAGTGGTAATTTTCAACGACTTTTTATCTTCGGACCAAACAGCAGTTGATTTTTTTTGTGTATCCTGCCATCCCGGATTTATACATTCTTTACCGTCGAGGGTTAATTTATCGTTGATTGTAAAATCCTGGTCCTGAAAACTGGAGTGTTTTTCCAAATTAAAATCATTGTCTTTTTGTGCAACTATTATCTCTTTCGGAGCCATGCTGAACTGGTCGTTCAATTTACTTTTTGAACTGTTTAATTTCCAGTTTCCGGAGAAATCTACTACTTGTGCTGATGCAATTGCTGAAATCAAAAGTGTTGCCAGAAGAAATACAGATTTTTTCATAACCTAAAGGATTAAAGTTAGAAATATAAAGTTGAGAAAAAAAAAGGAATAAAGCGGCGCGATAATTATGGTAATTTATAAAACAAAACAATCTTGCCAGTCTGATCATCTGGAAGCTCAGGATGGATCAAAAAAAGCTGCTCAAATGGCAGCTTTTCAACTTTTGTCCTGAGGAATATTTCTTATTTCGAAAGAACCGGAATCTGGCGGTTGATTGACTCTTCGAGGGAAATTAATGTTTCAGTGCGAACCACACCTGGAATATTCTGGATTTTATCAGTAAGAATATCGCGAAGATGTTCATTATCATGGGTATAAACTTTAATAAATAAAGAATAATTACCTGTAGTATAATGACACTCAATAATTTCAGGTATATCCCTGAATTTTATTATGACTTCACGGTAGTGGCCGGGATGATCGAGAAATATACCTATGTAAGCACATGTTTTAAAACCTACAAGTACCGGATCAACTTTAAACTCAGACCCTTTTATTACACCTATTCTTATTAGCCTCTGAACACGCTGATGTATCGCGGCCCCTGAAACGTTACACTCACGTGCAACTTCAAGATACGGGATCCTTGCATTCTTCGTAATTATATCGAGTATTTTTCTATCGAGGTTATCAATTTGTATATTTTCTGCCATTTTTATATTAATTGGTTAATAGATGAAGACAATTTGTTTTTATCGGTTACAAATTTAAAGGAAAAAATAAAAAGAATTAATCAGTAACAAAAAAATGTTTTATTTTCTGATGAAATCAATTTGACCTATCCGGGGAAAACAATGCAAAATTGACGGAATAACATTATTCCATCATCTGGTCTTGTTTACCAAACCTATAATTTCCTTAATATCACTGAATCCTTTATCATTAAGATATTTCTCAACACCCTCAAGTATTTTAACAGAAATCTGAGGATCAATAAATGAGGCTGTGCCTACCTCAATTGCAGTTGCTCCAGCCAGAAAAAATTCAATTGCATCTGCAACAGACATTATTCCGCCCATTCCGATCACAGGAATTCTGATCGCCTTTGCCACCTGCCATACCATCCTGACTGCTACAGGTTTTATGGCCGGTCCGGAAAGTCCGCCGGTAATGGTTGAAAGTGAAGCTTTCATAGTCCTGATATCCACCGACATACCAAGTATAGTGTTGATAAGGGAAACGGAATCGGCACCCTCCTCTTCTGCTATCCTGGCAAAATCAACAATATTGGTGACGTTTGGAGATAATTTAACAATCAGTATTTTCGAATAGACAGCTCTGACAGCTTTTGTAACTTCTCTGGCAGAATCAGGATTTGTCCCAAAAGCCATTCCTCCCATTTTTACATTGGGACATGATATATTAAGCTCAATTGCCGGTATCTTATCTAATTTGTTAACTCTTTCTGCCAGAGCTATATAGTCTTCAATATAGCTTCCGTTCACATTAACGATAACATTCGTTTTGTACTCTGATATCTTCGGATAGATGTGTTTTTCGAAGTAATCAATACCTTTATTTTGTAAACCAACTGCATTAAGCATTCCTGAAGGAGTTTCAGCCATCCGGGGATAAGCATTTCCTTCCCTGGGTTCTATGGTTGTCCCCTTGACTACTATAGCTCCCAGTCTGGATACATCCATAAAATCGTCAAACTCTGAGCCATATCCAAATGTTCCTGAGGCTGTCAGCACAGGGTTTTTAAAGTAAAGATCTCCTATTGAAAAACCAAGGTTTACCATCTTAATTCCTTTATATTGAATACGGGACCATCAATACATGTGCAGAGATTACCCATAACTGTGTCGACAACACAACACAGACATACACCAATCCCACATGCCATAAGATTTTCGAGAGAAACCTCGCATATAATATCATTTTTAATGCAATAGCCGGCTATTGCTTTCATCATCGAGTCAGTACCGCAGCAACAGATACGGTCAAATCCACCAGTTTTAAAAACCGTATGATCAGTTACAAACCCCTTTTCTCCTTTTGATCCGTCCTCTGTAGTCAGATAAACCTGCCCAACATTAAGGTACTCATCATACTCGATAATTCTGTCACTATTCCGAAAGCCCAAAAGGATTTCAGGAACATAACCATTTGATTTTAAATATTTTCCAAGAAATAATAAAGGTGCTATTCCACATCCTCCCCCTACAAGCAAAATTCGTTCATTTTTGAGGGGCAAACTAAAAGAGTTGCCCAGAGGATAAATAATATTAAGAATTTCCGCAGGTTTGAGTTTTGAAAGCGTCTCCGTCCCTTTGCCAGCTAATTGGATAAGAAGTTTTAAGACATTTCTCTCATAATCAACATCATGGATTGATATCGGACGGCGTAAAAAAGTTTCGGGACTTCCTTCCACCTTAACCTGAACAAACTGTCCGGGCTTCAATTCCGGAAGATAATTATTTCCGCATAGTTCAAGAACAAAGAAATCTTTATTAAGACGCTGGTTTTCTTTTATTATGAAATCTTCTATTCTCTTTGCCATCTGCAGCTGGTTTACAGCAAAGATACTTTTAATGATCAATTTCAGAAAATAATTGATTAATCTTTCCGGGGGGTGTATTCTTTAAAGCTATTGTCTTCATAAAACCAGACAATTTTCAATACTTCCGAGCCTTTTATTCTTTTTTGTTCATTTACCGGATATTCATCATCTGCAGGCCTTTTAACAGAAACATACGGTTTATCATCCTGGTTTTTAACGGGTTTAATAACGCTCTCTGATTCAAATTGATTAATATCATCAAATAAAGTACCCATAGCTTTATCTTTATAGATTGATCCCTTCCCAAATAAGAGCCACTCAGTCGATAGAAAAGGATATTTTTCAAGCATCTTAATTACAAAATCGAGACTGGGATTATTTCTTCCTGACAGGATATGGGAGATACCTGATGGCTGAACACCTATTTCATCAGCAAACTGAGCTGAGGATTTGTTCTCTTTCTTTAAAAATTCTAAAATTCTCTCTTTCATGATTGAAATAATGTGTATTACAAATGTAAACAATATTATAATTACACCTGTAATTCATATTGATTACATCCGTAACTTTAACTTTTAAACACTTTCAATACTCTATTGAGT
>JBGOZX010000093.1:0-16900 GCA_041480425.1 Bacteroidia bacterium | reverse complement strand
CCAACAGAAATATGTGATTAATTTATTAATTTAAAGACATATAAATTGATCAGGATTTTAACTGGCTATTATTCCGAAGATTATGATCTTTTATATGCTGATTTCTCCATTTTAGTAATAAAAGTAAGTAATATAAAATGATTTTCTGGAATCTTTAATAAAAATGATATGGTGCTTGAAAATCAATTATTTGCCCCACCCCTACTTTGCTTCGCTGAAGCTACGCGCAGCGCCGTCGGCGCTCCGTCGCTGAAGCTTTGGAGCGTAGGCGACAAGCCTATGGCGGCCGATGGAAAGCGAAGAAGGGAGTAATTGATTTTGACTGCGTCGAACTCCCCCGCTTTGCGGGGTCGGTTCTTCGCCCCCCTGCCTGCCGGCAGGCAGGCTTTAGGGAAGGGGCAAACGAAGAACCGGAGCGAAGCGGAGCTCGACGCAGTCAAAATCATTTAAAGAATGTGTATGATTTCTGATACTCATTAAATATAATTATGGAAATGAAGAAAAATACCAGAGAAATTGGACGCAGGGAATTCCTGCAAATGGGTTCAATCACTGCTTTATCCGTTCCTTTTATAACCGGTTATGAAATATCGGTTTTGCAGAACATTTCAAAAAAGACACCTCAACCAATTGATCCTGAGTGGCGTAATAAGCAGGATGGAATGGCCTACCGACAGCTGGGAAGAACCGGTTTTATGGTTTCAGAGTTGGTCTATGGAAGTGAGCGGATTACACCGGAAAATGTCAGACCTGTCGAGGTTGCAATTGAAAAAGGTGTGAATTATCTGGATACAGCACCCCAGTATGGGAAGGGTGCCTCTGAAACGGCTCTGGGCAAAGTACTTAGCAGCTCTTCAAAAAGGGAAAAGGTATTTCTTGCCACAAAGATCAGTGCTTTTCCGTTACTCAGAAACAGGCTCTATAAAGAGATCTTCGATGGATTGCCGTCAGGGAAGAAGGAAGCTTTACAAAAAAGAGCCCAGGATATGCGAAGAGAACGAGGTATTGAAAAACCAGGGTATTTCCTTACCTACTGGCCCGGCCATCCACGCCAGCTCGATGGAGTATTTCTTAGTGAGGCCATGATGGCAGAGTATGGAGAAAAAGTTGAGGGGAGTCCCGAATTTAAGAAACTTATAATTAGCTCGGTGGAAGAATCATTAAAGAGAGTCGGAACTGATTATTTTGATATTGTCCATTGCCCTCATGCAGCAACCAGTCCCAGCGAGGTAAATAATCCTTTTATTGCTGAAGCATTCAGTGAACTCAAAAAACAGGGGAAAGTGAGATTTCACGGATTATCAACTCATAACGACATGGCTGCGATTTTAAATACAGCCATCGATGCCAGGCACTTTGACATTGTGATGCTGGCATACAATATAGTAAATTATGGATTTATGGACCACGTAATAAAAAGAGCTAAGGAAAATAATATAGGAATAATTGCAATGAAAGCTGCAATGGCAGTCTTTACACCTTATCCTCCTGAACAGGTTCCAGTCCCGGAATGGAGAATCCAGAAACTCAATCAGATCGTACCCGGGGAAATGAAATTACCTGTGAAAGCCTATTTATGGGCTTTACAAAATCCCGATTTGTCTGCTGTTGTCTCTGGAATCACAACAGAAGAGATGTTGATGGAAAATCTTTCAGTAGTTGGTAAAAAAATTGAATTGCAACCAGCCTGATAACATTTCTCAGTTTTTAAAAAGATCCACTATTAGTCTCTCATCAACCTCAACCTGAGGATTGAATGACCCGCTATTCATATATTGAAGAATTGATATGAGAAGTTGTTCAGAAACAGGTCTCTCTTTAATCTTATCATTGAGGTCGATACTGCAAACTAAAAGCTTTCCATTGCCTGTTTTTGTCTCAAAGGCAAGAGCTAACCTTCTGTTCTCGAACCAGGTATCAATTGGTTGAATCAGGGGTCTAAGTTTTGCAGGGAACTTATTGAGTATCATTGCCTGCGAATGTGCAACCGGATCCCACCACTGCCAGTTGCTGTGAGATTCTGTCGGGAACTCACTGAAAACAGGATGTTTTGGATCACAAAGAATACCGAGTGTATGTGGTGCCTGGTTGTTAGTCCATGCTGTATTCCAGAAGATACTCGAAAAACCTATTGCTACCTGTGCTCCCTTTTCTTTTCCTACCTTCCCATAAGTAAGTAAGAGGACGGAACCACCCTTTTTAAGAGCATCCTCAGCTTTTTTGTCCAGGTTATCTGTCACCAGAACATTTCCGGCATTTATCTCCTGATCTGCAGGATAGACCCAGAAATCCCACCTGTTTTTAAATGGTGTATTTTTAACTGATACTTCAAGTGTTAGTTTCTGAGGTGTTTTAATACCAGAAAGGGCCATTGAAACAGAGCAAACTGGTATACAATTTCCAACTTTTATCTCTTCAAGAGTTGTACTATCCTTAAAAATTGTTTGCGAGAAGGGGTTAATAATACGTGAGATGATTACAGCATTATCTATTGGTTGAGGTCCAAAATGAGCCATCTCAATGTCAGCCTTGAAAGATTCATTATTACGGTAAACTTCCTTCTGCATTCTTGCTAACGGAACTGTCTGGTTGCAGAACATTCTGAATTCTTCCGGGGTAATATATCCCTTCGACTCAAAAAACGGATTCAGAATACCAACCAATGCAGTACCCTGTCCGGGGAAATCATGTAACTGCAACAGATGGAACCCGGCAAAACCCGGTGTGCGCAGAGCAGCCTCAATATCAGCTTTATAGCATAATACCTGAAGCTTGCCTGAAGCCATCAGGAAATCTTGTGCCTGATCTCCCATGTTATTCTCAGTAAGCGATTCCCGGAATATTTCAAAATTTGAAGGTTTCAGAATACCTGTATATTTTGAAATCTCTTTGAAATCGGGATAAACGCACCATTGACCTATCTCGTGACTAACAGTTGGTACCTTGAATTTGGAAACATAATCACGGTAATCAAACATTGTCTGGGGCGCCTCAGCGTTAATGATGCTTTTCAGACCCTCACCCCAGTGCTGGATCCGAGGATCGGATGGAAGGTTATAGTCATTTTCCGGAATAATCGGCCAACCTGCTGCAGAAGTATAAACTCTTCGGTTATCTTTTGACTTCCAGTATATTAATAATTTACCAAGCCAGACATTCTGATTCTTTCCAGCCGGTTCATTGCCATAAGCCATCATAACGAATGAGGGATGGTTTCCATAAGCCTTCAGAATTTTGTCACCCTCCTGGTAAATAAATTGATCGATTACTCCCCCATCTCCTATTGAGGTTCCCTGATTAGCCCACGAAGAACATTCAATATGAAAATAAATTCCGAGATTATCTGCTGCAATGAATGCGGCTTCCGGCGGGCACCATGAATGAAACCTTATAGTGTTCAATCCATAATCTTTACAAGTCTGAAGTACTCTCTCCCACGATTTAACATCTGTCGGAGGATAGCCAGTAAGCGGGAAAATGCAGCATTCAAGAGTACCCCGTAAAAATATCCGTTGTCCGTTAACTTCGAAACGTGTGCCTTTTGTTTTAAACTCACGCATACCGAAATACTCTGATTTATAATCAATTATTTCCCCCCTCGATCCTTTCAGATTTACAGATAGTTTATATAATGCAGGGGTGAATTCATTCCATAATTGAATCTTATTTCCCATAGGATAGTCAATCACCAATTGCAGATCATTTGAACTGGTCTTTGCTGACACAACTTTACTTTTAAGTTTTTGCGGAATATCCGAATTGAAACTTTCAGCCTGCAGGGTAACTTTTCCCTTAAACGGAGTACCCGATTTATTAATTAATGCTACAATTATTTTTGCCTTTTTGGTCTGGATATCAGGATATACCCTGACATCACTGATAAATACTTTTGAAGTTGCTTTAAGACTTATATCTCCGGTAATGCCATTCCAGTTAGATTGTGTGTGGTCGCTGATACTGTGAGAGTTAACGCCTACAGGAATGACAACACGGTTATCGATACGAATACTAATGCGGTTCTTACCTGAAATCAGAAAATCAGTAATATCAAACTGATGAGGAACAGCCAGGCTATTCTCACTACCGATCTTCTTATCATTAATATATACTGTTGATTCCCAATGAGGTCTTTCCAGGAACAATATAATATTCTTTCCCTCCCATCCCGAAGGCAGGTCAAATTCTTTCTGATACCAGGCTGCCCCCTTATAGTATTTTACCGGTTTAAGCCAGAATGGAATTTTAATATTGCCAGGGTGGCGATATCTGGCATACTTTTCCTGTGTGAAGTATGATTTGTCAACAATATCACCTGTCCAGTCAGTATTAACGGTTACCTCATCACCTTTCCCGTTTTCGGCCATTGAACCCGGAAGTTTTACAGTTTCATCGAATAAACCTTTGTACCACTTTTCTGTTGTGCCCTGGTCGAGTGAATCAATTCTGAAGTTCCAGACGCCGGCAAGAGAAAATTTATCCCTCATTTCTCTATCCTGGCTGGCACAGCTGGTCACGACCAGTAAAAGAATTAAAAACTTCTTCATATTTCCTCTTTTAATTTTAAAACAACTTTTTAGTAATCAGTTCGTGTTCAATCTCTTCCAGTGACTTCCCCTTTGTTTCCGGTAACTTTTTAAAAATGAACCAGAATCCAAGCAAACATATAAAGCCATATAGCCAGAATGTACCTGATGCTTTAAGAAGTTGATTAAGTAAAGGGAAGGTGTAAGTAAGCACGAAACAAGCAGCCCAAAGGGCAAAAGTTGCAACTGACATGGCAATACCCCTTACCCGGTTAGGAAAAATTTCAGAAAGCACAACCCAGGTGACAGGTGCAAGTGACATAGCGTAACAGGCAATTGCAAGCACAACCATAATCAATAACGGAAGACCCTGTAAATGAAAATAATACATGCCTCCCAGGATTGCAAAAATGCCAGCAAGCCCTACGGCTCCAAAAAGCATTAGTACTTTTCGTCCAAGCTTGTCAACAGTAAACATTCCAACTAAAGTAAACACCAGGTTTACACTTCCGGTGATCACTATGTTAAATAAGATATCTGAAACACTATATCCTGCATTTGCAAATATTTCATGGGCATAATTGAAAATAACATTAATTCCGCACCATTGCTGAAAAACAGCAATTACAATTCCGAGAATTAATAATCTGCGAATACCAGGATTTTTCAAAAAACTAAAATTAAGATTCTCTGTGCGGGAGCTTAAAGTCTCACTCATAGATTCCATTTCGTAATTTGCATATTCATGCCCTCCTATTTTAACAAGAATATGGTAAATTTTTATGCGGTTTAATTTTCCTCTTGCGAGCCACCTTGGACTTTCAGGAACCAGCCACATGAGAATAAAAAACAACCCTGCAGGTATGGCACAGGCATAAAACATCCACCGCCAACCAATAAGTCCGTTCCATGATGTCATTATATCTGAAGCGGTTGCCCCTGCAGGTACGGGTTTTGCTATCTTCCAGTTTATAAGCTGGGCGGCAAGAATCCCGATTACTATTGTTAGCTGGTTAATTGACACAAATCTGCCCCTCACATTTGCCGGAGTTATTTCTGCAATATACATTGGTGACAGGTTTGAAGCCAGACCAATTCCAACACCACCAAATATACGGAACAGGACAAAAGTGCCATATGAACCAGCTGATCCGGTGCCCAGTGATGCAACTATAAATAATACTGCCGCCAGAATCAATAATTTTTTTCTTCCAAATCTGTCGCTTAACCACCCCGACAACAGGGCTCCTGCAAGACATCCGATAAGGGCACAGCTCATTGCCCAGCCTTGCAAAACTGCATTATCAGTAATTTCAAAATAAGGTTCATAAAATGGTTTTGCACCACCTATTACTACCCAGTCGTAACCAAAAAGAAGGCCCCCCATGGCGGACACTAACGAAATACCTATGAGGTATACCCAGTTATATTTATACTCATTCATGAGATCTGATTAATTTACATTTATAACTGGTTATAGCTCTTTAAGTGCTTCGAGCATTGCCACGACATTTTCAAAAGGAACGTTTGCCTGTATATTATGAACCGTGTTAAAAACAAAACCACCATTTTCATTCAGGATACTGCATTGCCTTTTCACCTGTTCTTTAACCTGTTGTGGCGTTCCAAAAGCAAAAACTCCCTGAGTATCAACTCCTCCACCCCAAAAAACTATCCTGTCCCCATAATTTTTCTTTAGTTCCTTCGGATCCATTCCAGAAGCATTGATTTGAACCGGATTTATAATATCAAATCCTGATTCGATGAAGTGAGTCATTAGCGGCTCAACAGCTCCGCATGAGTGTTTAAAGGTTTTCCAGTTTGTATTTTTATGGATCCAGTCATTTACTTTCTTATAATAAGGTAGCCATACCCTGTCATAGGTTTCAGGTGAACAAAAGGTTGAATTTTGCGTACCAAAGTCAGTTCCACACGTAAAGACCACATCTATTTTATTGCCTATAACACTATATAATAACTTCAGATTCTCAACAGCAATATCTGTTTGTTTATCATATAACTCTTTAATAAAATCCTCCCTGATGAGTGTAGAAATGTACCATTCTTCAACACCACGTATTCCTTTGGGATTCCTTAGCCCAAGAGCAGGAACAAGAGCAATATCGCCGAGAGCCGTACCGCCTAAAGATGCAACAACAGCTTTGGAATGACCTTCAAGTGTGTTTATCTGATTTTCCCAGTAATCAAGATCCTGATCAGTTATATGACTGAACTCCTCAAGGTTATCCTCCACCTTCAACTTCGATTCGTCTATTGGTCCCTGTCTGTCAAGCGCATCAAAAAAATACCCCGATTTTGGCATCATACCACTGGGTGGCAGGGATGTATCTCCTTCAGGATACATCAGAATATCACCATTGCTGTTGAAAGTGTAATTAAAATTCCCGGGAAAGAGTACTTCCTGTCCCCATAAGGTTTTATGAACTTTCCAGTCTTCGTTTGGTACTCCAAACATATTCTTTGCAGAAAACAATCCTAACACATCAATATCCATCTCCCTTATTAACTCAGAGTCAATCTCCCCGAGCATCTGGTACGGTTCAATAACTTTAACTGGTTTTTTCTCTAATCTATAGTATTCACGTAGTTTTTCAATGATTAGAACATGAATGCCTGTCACAGCTGTTGAGCCAAAATCCACCACTACCTTGTCAGGTTGTTGATGATTTATTGTCTTTATAAAATTCTTTCTGGATGAATCTGTCATATGCAAAACTTATAATTACGATTTTGAATCATAAAGTTAATTTTTTATGAATATCAAACTTTATTAATTGAATATATTCTTTTAATCATTAAGCTTCAAACCTTTATGAATAAACTGACAATAATTTTAAAAAAGTCTCTGCAATCGGTTGCAGAATTAAAAAATAGTCCTAAATTTGAATATAGATTTTATTAAACCCTGATTAAAAGAGTGAAAAGAGACTCTTTAGAAAGTTATTATTTAAAAAAAGTAACAACTAACCGGCAAGCCTATGAATAATAATTAAAATTCAGAAAACGCAATTGATAATAACAGAACAGGAGATGTGACGGCATCTCCTGTAATCAGAAGTTAACTATTGATGCAGATTGTATATCATCACTATTAATTAACCCCTTAAACTACAAATGTATGGTTAAAAAACCTTCGAAAAGTATTTTATCTGTAAAATACTTGAAAAAAAATCTCCTGCCTTTAAGCCTCTGTACTCTATTACTTTTGGCAGGTACAATCAGAGTTCATGCTTCTCCCCTTTCCAACGTCAATCTGACTGTGATTGATCAGCAAAGAAACATTACAGGTCGTGTTACCGACTCAAATGGTAATCCACTACCCGGAGTCAATATTATTGAAAAGGGAACCACTAACGGAGTATTAGCAGGCGCAGATGGAAGATATTCCATTTCTGTTTCTTCCGGCCAGGCTGTTCTAAGCTTTACTTTTATTGGATTTGCTCAGCAGGATATGCCTGTTGGCGCACAAACCATAATAAATGTAATACTTTCTGAAACGGTCACAGGATTGGATGAAGTGGTTGTAATCGGTTATGGTACAGCCAGAAAGAGAGATGTGACCGGTTCCGTAGCTTCAGTAAACGCAGCAACACTGCAGGCAGTACAGTCTCCAAACGTTGTCAGCCAATTGAAAGGCCGTACTGCCGGTGTAGATATTGTGAGCAATAGTTCGAATCCGGGTGCGAGCGGACAAATACGTATCAGGGGTGAGAGATCCTTAACAGGTAATAACAGTCCATTACTGGTAGTAGATGGTGTTTATTTCGGTGGGAGTATTAATGATCTGAATCCTAATGATATTGTCACCGTTGATATTCTAAAAGATGCTTCTGCCACAGCTATCTACGGGTACTCTGGTTCTAATGGCGTAATACTTATTACCACCAAAAGAGGTAAGGCAGGTAAAGCAAT
Organism: Bacteroidia bacterium; assembly: GCA_041480425.1. Lineage (GTDB taxonomy): Bacteria > Bacteroidota > Bacteroidia > Bacteroidales > VadinHA17 > LD21. Next base: position 8,444 of record JBGOZX010000093.1, on the reverse strand, counting down.
TGTGAGCTACGATGCATATTATGGTATTACCAGTATAATGGATGAGTTACGCGTATTCACCGGAGAGGAGCTGGCAGCATATAAATTAGAAGCTGCAGCCGGGAATACCGTCAACCCCGGTACTAACCCATATGCTCTGACAACTTTAGAAGCTGCCGGACTTGCTGAAGGGACTAACACTGATTGGCAAAAACTGATTTACCAGAAAGGATTTACTGTTGATCAGCAGCTTGGTATTTCCGGAGGTAATGAAGCTACTCAGTTTTCTCTGGGTATGGGCTATTATAATGAAACCGGCATTATTCCTCACCAGAAATATGAAAGGTATAATCTGCGTTCAACTATTGATCATCAGATTAACAAGAGATTAAAAGTGGGACTTAATTCCATAAATACCTTGCACTATACTAATATTGCCGGAAACCCTGTCGGAACTCTTCTTAATATGAGTCCCCTTGTCAAACCATATAAAGATGATGGCTCAATTAATCTTTATCCGATGACAGGGCATATTGACGAGATGGTTTATCTTAACCCGTTAACTATCGATAATACTGATGCCATTTATAACAATAGCAGAAGGTTCAGAACTTTTAACAGTCTGTATGGTGAAGTTAGTATTTTGAAGTCCCTCAAATACAGGATTAATGTTGGTCTGGATTTCTCGCAAACCCAGGCTGGAAACTATTATGGACCTAACACAGTGTTTAATGCAGGGACGACCCTGGCCCAAGCCAGAGAAAATGTAAATAACAGTGAAGCATACCAATATACAATTGATCACCTGTTGATGTTTGATAAAACATTCGCAGAAAAGCACAGAGTTGGGTTCACCGGTGTATTTGGTATTGTGAAAAACCATGCAAGAGGCAGTAACTTTGACGGACTAGGAATTCCGAACGATATTATACAGAACACAAACTTCTTCTTTGTAGGTACTCTTACTGCTCCAAATAGTGGCAACTATCTTACTGAATATGGCGGAATATCTTATTTGGGACGTGTAAATTATGGCTATGATAACCGTTATTTGCTGACAGCTTCAGTAAGAAGAGATGGTGCGTCAATGTTATCACCGGGTCACCAGTGGTTTACATATCCTGCTGTCTCACTGGCATGGAATGTAACCAATGAGCAGTTTGTTAAAAACGTTGGGTTTATATCCAATCTGAAATTGAGAGGAGGATGGGGTAAAGCCGCAAACGCTGGTATTAGTCCCTATTCAACCTTAGGCGCATTGAGTACTGTCAACTATAATTTTGGAACTTCGGGTTATACCGGATTACTTGTGACAAGCCTGGCTAACAAGTCGTTAAAATGGGAGTCAACATCCCAATATAACCTCGGTCTTGATTTTGGCTTTCTGAAAAACCGCATAAACGGATCAATTGATGTATACACCCAAAAAACAGACGATATTCTTTTAGGTATGAGTTTGCCTCGGAGCAACGGTGCAGGTTCTGTAGTTGTAAATGCCGGTAAAACCAAAGGACGCGGAGTTGAAATTACTTTAAATACAGTTAATCTGGACATGACCAATAGTTTCAAATGGACGACTGATTTCATCTTTTCCATGAACAGGAATGAGATTGTTGCTCTGCAAGACCCCAGTCTTAAAGCTGATGTCGGAAACGGATGGTTTGTTGGTCAGCCATTAACAGTTGTTTATGATGTCAAGAAGATCGGTATCTGGCAAACAGCTGATGCTTCTGCCATGGCTGCCCAGACTACACCTAAACAGTTTGTCGGACAGATCCGGGTCCAGGATTTAAATGGAGATAATAAGATTGATGCAAATGACCGTCAGATAATAGGTAACTTTGAACCAAAATGGACGGGTGGTTTTACTAATACTTTTTCATTCAAGGGAATTGATCTTTCCGTTGTAATGTATTCCAGAATGGGAATGCTGGTAGGAGTTCCTTATCTGACAGCTGATGGTGGTGCTCAAGGATACCCAATGTTTGGACAGAGCAGACGTAATCAGCTTAAAGTAGATTACTGGACTTCCACTAATCCAACCAATAAATTTCCAAGGCCGGATGCAAGCACTGACAGATTCCCGTTTGGTTCTACCCTGGGATATGTTGATGGTTCATTTGTAAAGGTCAGAACTATTAATCTGGGTTACAACTTACCCTCATCATTACTTGTAAAAGTAGGCATCAACTCATTAAGGGTATATGTGAATGTCCTTAATCCATTCGTCCTTTTTTCGCCATTTGTTAAAGAAGGATATGGACCGGATCCTGAAGGGAATGGTTATGGTGGTACCGTAACATCACCCCTTGCAGGAGGCAGTACATCTATACCAGGTCGTGCAATTACTGTCAACGCCAATACCCCGTCGACAACCCAGATTAATTTTGGTTTAAATCTGAAATTTTAACTGTTTAAAATATTATTATATGAAAAAACATAATATTATAAAAATAGCCAGCGTATTTGTGACTATTGTTTTGTTGGCAGGCACAGCCTGTGAAAAATTGCTTGAAGAGCATCCGCAATCCTCGATAGCACCAACATTTTTTGAAACTCCTGCCGGAATTTTAGGTGGCATAGCAGGTGTGTATTCCGACATGCGGAATTTATGGGGTACAGAAGGCTTTGGTGCCACGTGTGTCGCCGGCACAGATGAACATCTGGCTGGAGGCAGTGCAAGTGGTATCACTTTCTATACATATAACGGGCTTGACTTAAATGGCATGTCCGGTTTATGGAGTATTGCTTACCAGGACATTAATACGTTAAATGGAATTCTTGAGAAAGCCCCGGGTATTGATATGGATGCAGAAACACGTAAAAGCTATATGGCACAGGCAAAATTTCTGCGTGCATTCTATTATTTTCATTTAGTCCAATCCTTCGGTGATGTACCATTACATCTTTCATTTGTTACGGCAGCCACGGCATCTGATTCACGTCAGCCTATAGCAGAGGTATATACTGCCATTCTTAAGGATCTGAATGAAGCAGCAGTTGAGTTACCGGCAAAACCAACAGCTCCGTTTGGCGGGAAAGCTGCTACCCAGGCTTCTGCCAAATACCTCCTTGCAAAAGTGTACCTTACCAGGGGATGGTCCAGTGCAGCTGTAGCAGGTGATTTTACATCTGCTTATACAATAACCAATGAACTTATAACCAATAAGGCAACCTACGGACTTGATCTGTGGGCAGATTATGCCGATGTAAACAAGGATGGAAACGATTATGGCAAAGAGGTAATTTTTGTGGTTGAACATAGTACAGATCCGAAATTTGGTGATTGGGCATCTCAGGCATCAGGAGGAAAAGTCAATTTAATGGCAAGCTTATACAGGCCAAATTATCCTACTATGAATGCTAACTTTCCGGCATCCGGCGGGAGCACCGTAATGGTGAGGGATGTCGCAAACGGTCGTCCGTATATTCGTACCAGGCCTAATACCAATTATATCTATAATCAGGCTTTTGCCGAAAGGGTTAATGATTCAAGATATGATAAATCTTTTCAAACAGTCTGGAAATGTAATACCGCATCTAACGTTACTACTCCTCGCGGAGCTCTCGTAACAGGTGTAGACACAGCAATATGGATGCCACCGAATGAGGTTTCTGCTGCTCGTCTGGCAGCATTTAAAGGAATCATTTTAACACCCAATGGTTCAAATGGTGGTAATAAGTACACAGCAGTCTTTTTCCCTGCTTTGAGTAAATTTAATGATCCGACGAGGGCACATATGAATGACCCATCGGACAGGCCACACATTCTGTTCCGGTTTGCTGAAGTTTACCTGATAGCTGCAGAAGCTGCATTCAAAGGAGGCGGTACGGCACAAAATGCAGCTGATATGATAAATGTCGTCAGGCGCAGAGCTGCCTACAGGAGCAGCTATACTCCTGCACAGTTGGCAGCAGCACAAACTGCAATGGAAATTACTCCGGCCCAGGTCACTCTTGATTTCATCCTGGATGAACGTACACGTGAATTTTACGGTGAATTATTAAGATGGTGGGATTTAGTCCGCACACAATCACTTGTCAGGCGCGTAACACTCTGGAATACAGAGGCTACTCCTTACATAAAGGATTACCATGCTTTAAGGCCTATCCCTGTGACATCACAGATTGACCTTGTTACTCAGGGTCCCAAATTCCCCCAGAACCCGGGTTATTAATATTTTGTTTAATAGAAATGTTTCGATTTCTGAGGTTGGCCATATTGGTCAACCTCAGTTTTTTTTATCTTTGTTATATCATGAGTGCAGAAAATCAAATACCTGAACCACTCCTGTTTAATCCGCTTAAACACTATCTGCCTTTTATAAGAGCCTTCATAAGTAATAAAATGACAGATGAAAAAGATCCGGGTTCGAAGAATCTTATTAAAGAATTAAAGCATCTGGGTACTTCTGTAATGGATATTTACACCGGTGAATTGTCACAGGATGAAATCTTTAAAGAGGTAAAAGAATTCCTTACCTCTAAACAACTTGCTGCAAAAGAAATATTTGCTGAATGGGCAGGTACCAGCTATAACAATTTCAGAATAATTTCATTATCTGACGGTTCGCAATGGACCCTGAAATATCATGATAATGAAAAGAGATTTGTGCACCTCTTCCCGGCACGGTTGAGCCCTCACACTTTCAGGGTAAAATCAAATACTCTCAAATCAGCAATTCTCTACATTATTCTCATCGGAAAAGATTTTGTTACTGAAGACGATCTGAACAGGGCAAGGGCTTTGACAGGATTATCTCCTATCAGAGAAGTGGCTGATACTGAGGCAGTGACAGAAATGATTGAAATTCTAAGAAATTAATACTCTCTTCTCCTTACGACTTTAGATTTGTGACTTTTGACTTTTAATTAACAATAACAGTAGCTGTCATTGAAGGATGAATAGTGCAAAAGTACGGATAAGTGCCAGCAGTAGTAAACAAATGACTGTAAGTTCCATTATTTCCAATATTTCCACTGTCGAACAGTCCGGAATTACTTGTAACTGTATGGGCAACAGCATCTTTGTTCGTCCATGTAATTGTGGTGTTTGCCGCAACCGTAATTGTACCCGGATTAAATGTCATACTTTGTATGAAGACCTCATTTAATAATGGTCCGCCAGACCCTCCTGTATTACCAACTGTACCAGTCATATCAGACATTGTTTTTTTGCAACTGTTTGAAATGCTGAGAATTGCAAAAAGGACAGCGATACCTATTAACAACCTACTTTTGGAATCAACTAATTTTTTCATAACGTTTAATTTAAGGAGAATAAAACATTAGAGAACTCATTTAGTTCATTTTCTTGATGTTAAAGTTTAGTTAAGAACCAGGGAATAGGCATTCGGGTTGCACTCTTAACAATCCATCGTCCAAGATCTATGGTAATCGGATGAATGGATTTTTATTTGGAATAAATAAAATTGACTCCAGCTTAAACAAGGTGTAACTTTATATGCAAATGGTTGAAAATGAAACAAAATCTTTTCTGTATGAAAACTCAAAAATCTTTTCAGAGTATATTTCTTTTTACATTACTGATAATCACTCCGGCAAATATAATCTTAAGCCAGAATAAGCCTGCCGATGGATTTCTCGGAAAGGCTGAGATGTATAAAGCAAAAAAAACAGCCTTGGATTACCTTGGTGAATCATCAGTTATTGAAAAGTTTGGAAGGATTTCAGATTCAATCTGGAATTTTGCTGAGTTAGGGCTGCAGGAATTCCGCTCATCGGCAATTCTTATTAAAGCCCTTGAAGAAGAAGGCTTTGCAGTGGAAAAGGGAGTTGCAGGAATGCCGACCTGTTTTATTGCTTCATGGGGTAGCGGGAAACCTGTCATCGGTATTCTTGGAGAATTTGATGCCCTTCCCATGCTCTCACAAAAAGCATTAACTCCAAAACAAGAACCTCTTGTTAAAGTTGGACCAGGGCATGGTTGCGGACATAATATGATGGGTACTGCAGGCATTGCGGCAGCTATAGCTGTGAAACGCAGTATGGAACAGCATAATTTAACCGGAACGATCAAATTCTTCGGGTCACCGGCTGAAGAGACTCTTATAAGCCGACCTTATATGATTAGAGAAGGTGTTTTCAAAAATGTTGATGCTGTGATAGATAATCATGCCTCCTCAGACTTAGCAACGAGTTATGGGGTTAATGGCAGTGGGGTTATGTCGGTAGTCTTTTCATTCAAAGGGAAAACAGCGCATGCAGCCGGAGCACCATGGATTGGAAGAAGTGCACTCGATGGTGTTGAATTAATGAATGTCGCTACGAATTATCTCCGCGAGCATCTTTTTTATACTTATAGGTTGCATTATGTAATTACCGAAGGTGGTGAGGCTCCCAATATAGTTCCCGACAAAGCCTCGGTGTGGTATTATATAAGAAATACAGATGAAAGGCTGGAGGATATGTACAACCGAGTCGTTGATTGTGCAAGAGGTGCGGCATTATCCTCAGGTTCAATCCTTGATACAGTTAAAATCATAACTGCAGTTCATCAGAAACATTCTAACAAAGGGATGGCTGAAGCAATCCAGAGGAATATCGAACTTATCGGCATGCCTGAATGGACAGAGAGTGAACAAGCCTTCGCAAAATCCCTTCAGAAAGAACTTGGAGAAGAAGAGACCGGATATCCTTTAAAGATAACTCCTTTGAGTCAACCTTCCGGTTTACAGGTTGGAGGTAGTTCTACCGATGTTGGGGATGTGTCACTAATAGCTCCTACTGCATCGCTTAATTTCCCCGGGGTAACTCCAGGAGCGATAGGACATCATTGGTCAACAGTAGCCTCAGTTTACGGTAGTGCAGCGTGGAAAGGGCTTATCACAGGGGCAAAAGTAATGGCAGGAACAGCTCTTGACCTGCTGACAAAACCTAAACTGCTTGAAGAAATAAAGAATGAGTTTGCCAGCTATTCAAAAGATCATCCTTATAAATCATTTCTTCCTGAAGGTGCCAAACCTCCACTCGACCTTAATAAAAAACTTATGAAATAATTCAGGGACATATTAAATCAGATTGAATAGTTGTTCGGGTTGCCCTTCTAATTTTAGTCAAAGCATAATCCATCCATCTGAGTCGATCCTGGGTGGATGGATTTTTATTTAAAATAAAAATAATTGACTTCAGCATGGAAAGGATGTAATTTAAGGAATCAACGCCTCGATCGCCAAAAGTTTTGTTCTTAAAAGAACTGAAAGCAATTCATAACCTAAACGATCAAGGATCTATTTCACAGGATAGGCGACAGTCCCATCGTACCTGTTATACCCTTTCTCCGTTCTTATTGATATCTGTGGATTACGCTTGCCCTTCATAGTGGCACAACCAAATTCACCGTACTTGTTTATGGCAACGAACTTTTCACTTGGGAAGAAATCAGGATTCACTTTTCTGTACCGGTCGACGATCATTTGCAAAGCATCTTCGCAGGCTTGCTGTGGAGTGCGTCCTTCCTTCATTTTAAGCACTATATAATAAGAAGCACAGGACTTGATCACATCTTCACCCCGTCCTGTTGCACCAGCAGCACCAACCTCATTGTCCACATAGAGACCTGCTCCTATGATAGGTGAGTCGCCGACACGACCATTCAGCTTAAAACTCAGACCGCTGGTGGTGGTACAGCCTGCAATGTCTCCATTCTTATCAATGGCTATTACATTAGTTGTACCGTAGTGGTGCTCAATATCAGGGAAGTCCTGCATGTATGATTCATTATTCCTGATGTTCTGCAGATGCTCGGGTGAACCCCAATCATCTGTGGGGCTCATTTCTTCTTTCCAGCGGAGCCATATTTTACGAGCTTTTTCAGTAAGCAGGTTTTCTTCCGGGAATCCCCATGCCTTTGCAAATTCCAATGCACCAGCCCCCACCAAAAGCACATGATCGGTATGCTGCATCACAAGCCTGGCAACTGATGACGGATTTTTGATGTTTTCAAGGCATCCTACGGCACCCGCTGAATAGGTCTTGCCATCCATAAATGAAGCATCAAGTTGTACCACACCTTGCTCATTCGGTAAGCCTCCGTAACCAACACTGGTATCTTCGGGATCAACCTCAATAACATTAGCGGCCTTTTCTACGGCATCAACAGCGCTGCCACCATTCCTGAGTATTTCCCATCCTGCCTCCATGGCATTCTGTCCTGTTTCGTTGGTATGGCTTGTAATAATCAAAGGGGTAATACCCTTGACTTTGTTTTGGAAAGCAAAGCCCGACAGTGATGGAAGAACAAGTGCTCCGGCACCGGCCTCTATGGTTTTGTAAAAGAAATTGCGACGGGAAATGGAATTTTTCATGGCATGGGTAAATAAGTGATTACTATTTCGGGCACTTAAAAATGAGCAACTACTTGAACGGTGTGCTCAATATATCAAAGATACAAAACAGTTCAAAATATCTTCATGCGGAAAAGAACTTAAAAGAAGGCGACACTT
>JBGOZX010000092.1:0-17022 GCA_041480425.1 Bacteroidia bacterium | reverse complement strand
CAACTATAATACAAATAGTTGGTTTTTTCATTTTGCATAAAACTTACTCCGACTTACTGATGTCGTACTTAATTTTATTATCCAATAAATGAAGTATGACAAATATAGTACAACTCAATTTTGAAGATTTACAGGCAGCAATAAAAGACTGCTTCAGAGATGCTGTTGCAGAGTTAAAAGCAATCCCAGACCCTGTAAAGTTACCTGACAGATGTACGCTCCCGGAAGCATGTAAAATTACGGGTCTTTCCGTCAGTGCTATTTATAAAATGAGTATGGACGGTACTATTCCCAGGGAAAAATATGGGAAACGTCTTGTTTTCTCACGGAAAAAACTTGAACAATGGATCGAAGACCGGACGGTATTAATACCCAATTCGGATGAAATAATGTCGGACAGGTTGAAAAAGACAGTTGATAAGCACCAGTAATAATGGAGGAAGTAGCCCTGAATATTGCACAAAAGATTAACACCCTGCATGAAGGGATAATGTCTTTACTACATCAGGGAGTTGAGAAAGCTGTTGAGATAGGTGAACTATTAACAACAAAGAAAGCTGAACTAAAGTATGGCGAATTTGGAACATGGATAAAAGATAACCTGGTATTCACTGATAGGACGGCCCGGCGTTATATGCTTTTGTTTGATAATAAGGATAAGATCCTGCAGGTTGGTAATATTTCAGAAGCTTATAAAATGCTTGAAGCACCCAAAACGGACACCGTGTCCGATTTCAACTATGTAGAACAATTATTAAGCAGGAAAACAAATATAGTAACAATGTTTACCGGCAATAATGAATGGTATACTCCAGACGAATATATTGAGCTGGCACGTAAAACAATGGGTATAATAGACCTCGACCCTGCAAGTAGTGATGTGGCTCAAAAAACAATTAAGGCAAAAAAGTATTTTACTATTGAAGATAATGGATTGGATCAAGAATGGAAGGGTAATATTTGGTTAAATCCCCCTTATTCTGGCAAAGAAATAGTTTTATTTATTGATAAAATAATCAATGAATATCAGATCGGTAATATAAAACAGGCCATTGTTTTGACAAATGACAATACCGATACATCCTGGTTTCATAAGTTGGCGAAAATATCTTCAGTAATTTGTTTTTTAAGAGGGCGAATAAAATTTTATAATGCTGATGAAAAATCTGCACCAACAAACGGCCAGGTATTTTTTTATATAGGAAATAATCCTACAAAATTCAAAGAGTATTTTTCAGAAGTCGGACTAATAATGCAAAAAGCATGAACAAGTACAAGATTAATAATATTGAAGCACCCCCGGGACGCCTATCCACGAGTAGGTAGGTCCCTAATCGTTCCGGGGAGTTGCTTCATTTTTAATGTTAGGGATATGATAGGAGAAGGATATATAAGATTACACCGAAAACTAATGGAATGGTGCTGGTATAATAAGTCTGAAATGGTTCATTTATTTATAACCCTGCTCTTAATGGCCAACCATAAAGAACAGAAATGGCAAAATATAACTATTCAGCGCGGGCAACTCATAACGGGACGAGTTAAGCTTCATGAAATCACGGGTTTATCAGAAAGAACCATTCGAACTTGTATAAATCGCCTAAAATCGACCAACGAATTGACCATCAAAACGACCAGCAAATTTAGTATCATAACTATCTGTAATTACGATAAATACAATAATTCAAAAATTCCAAAAGACCAACAAATCGACCAGCAAATCGACCAACAAACGACCAGCAACCGACCAACAAACGACCAGCAACCGACCACAAACAAGAATGATAAGAATGATAAGAATGATAAGAATGAGAAGAATGTAGTGCCACCAACACTCGAAATGGTAAAAAAATATTGTGATGAAAGAGGAAATAAAATAGACCCGCAATATTTTATTGATAAAAATACTTCGCTGGGATGGGTAACTGGAAAGGCTAAAACAAAAATAGTGGATTGGCAAGCAGCAATACGAACATGGGAAAAATATGAAAACAATAACAGAGATAATAAGAGAGGAACTAAATCTGTTAACCAGCTCTGGGATTCGTAGAATCCAATACATGCCTTATAAAATGGATTTTGCTCTTCAGGTTGTTGAAAGGATAGCAAAAGGTATTGATGAGAATTTTAGTTTCACAACAGAGGCAGAAAAACTTTACCGGAATCTGATACTGTTTTTTCACGGAGATTCCCAATTTCAGGGCGATCTGAATAAGGGAATTTTATTGCAGGGACCTACAGGTACAGGAAAGACACTGGCGATGCAAGTTATGTCAATTTATCAGAAAATCGACAATGTCAAATATATCATGAACGGTAAAATTTATCGGATGAATTATGATGTTATCAGTGTAAATGACATAGTGAGCGGATTCATGGATAATGCTTTTGATGGAATACATATCTACTGCAGCAGGTATGTGGTATGCCTGGATGACATAGGAACTGAGATTGAGCAAGTAAAATATTATGGTAACACCCTTGATGTAATCAGTCACGTATTATCTGAACGATATGCAAAGCGACTTTTAACATTTGGTACCACAAATTTCCCTATTGAAAAACTCGAAGACAAATATGGCGACCGGATTATAAGCCGTATGTATGCTTTATTCAATTTTATAATTGTTAAAGACAGGGATTTTAGAAGACCAAAAAACGGGTAAGACTATGAAAACATTTTTGATAACATTTTCAATGATATGGCTCTGCACATTTTGCACAATGCTGGCAGGGGCAGTTCTTAGTAATTGGATCAACAAAATATTGAAGAATCATGCCACACATAAACTTAGGAAGGCGGAAGCCGCGGGACAGGACAATTAACAAAGGCCTGTACCAGGACATTTACCAGGACAAGCGCTGGAAAACGATACGGCAGGCGAAGTTTGAAGAGAACCCTTTATGTGAACTATGCGAGGCAGCCGGAAGGGTAACTCAGACGGAAGAGGTACACCACAAAAGACCGTTCCAGACCGGTACCACACCTGAGGAAATTGAGATCCTGGCTTTTGACTGGGATAACCTGCAATCTCTATGCACTCCATGTCATAAGGAAGAAGATAAAAAAATAAGAGAGGGGACGCGAGTCAAACTCATTTTCAGCCAAAAATCTCATACAGAATCAGGCGTTCCCCTCTCTTTCTCTAATATTAAATAGCAGATTATGAGAATTTTATATAAAATACCGGAAGAGTTTCACAGTAAAACAAGAAAATTTATGACTGATCTGGTCCGCCAGCTTAACAAGGATGATCTTATAATCAAACTTGATACAGGCGCATTGATTCTCCTGGGTAATGCATATAATAAATATTTCGAGGCCCAGGATATACTCTTAAAGGAAGGTTTTATGCTAAATGACAAAAAAGGGAGTGTTAAACCGCATCCGGCCTTAAAGATCTGTCATGAGTCGCAAGTTGAGGTTATGAAACTCCTTATCGAGTTCGGGCTGACGCCAAAAAGGCGGAAAAAAGCTGTTATGCCGGGGAAACAAGAGCCACAGTCGCCGATTGAAAAATTTATTGAGGGTAAAAGGGAAGTAAGATAATTGGAAAAGCTAAATCAATATATTGATGACATTTCTTCTGGCAGGATCCCCTCCGGGATCCATGTAAAAGGGGCTGTAAAACGCTTTCAGGATGACCTGAAAAGAAAGGATCTCGAATTCCGCCCTGAAGCGGTGCAGAAAGTCATTGATTTTATTTCACACCTAAAGCACTTCACCGGTGAGTTCGACGGCAAGGCATTCATATTGGAGCCATGGCAGGTTTTTATAGTTGCAAATTTGTACGGTTTTTACTGGAAAGATACCAGGAAACGCCGGTTTCAGACTGCTTATATCGAATTGGGGCGGAAAAATGGCAAGACTGCACTTTCAGCAGCTCTGAGTCTGTATCATTTGGTAGCAGACGGCGAGGCAGCTGCAGAGGTACTTATTGCAGCCAATTCCAAGGACCAGGCGAAGGTCTGCTTTAATACCGTTCGGGGCTTCGCCAAAAGTTTTGATCCTTCAGAAAAGTATCTTAAGAAATTCAGAGCCGATATAATTTACCCTCAGACAAATTCTTTCATAAAGACACTGGCCAGCGATTCTAATAAAATCGATGGTTATAATTGCAGCCTCGGTATAGTTGATGAATACCACTCAGCACCAAATTCCCTGGTTCGTGATGTACTCAGGAGCTCCCAGGGAATGCGTAAACAACCACTATTGATAACGATAACGACGGCTGGCTTCGACAAATCCTTGCCATGTTATGAATTAAGGACCGTTGCAACCGAGATCATAGCAGGAATTAAACAGGATGACAGCTTTTTCGGGATCATCTACTCAATGGATGAAGGAGACGACTGGAAGACCGAAAAAAACTGGGTAAAGGCAAACCCGAATTTGGATGTCACAATAAGCACGGATTTTCTCAGGAAACAGGTCCTGCAGGCCATAAATAACCCTGCAGATGAAGTCGGCGTTAAAACCAAGAATCTTAATATGTGGACAGACACGGCCACAGTCTGGATCCCGGATGAATATATTCTTAAGGCAACTAAAAAGCTCAAAAAAGTTGATTTCAAAGATCAGGATTGCTATGTTGGAGTGGACTTGTCCTCAAACCGGGACCTGACAGCCGTGGGTTATCTGTTTTTTAAGGATGAGAAATATTGCTTTTTTGTTGATTATTACCTGCCCCAGAATAGCCTGAAAGAAAGGCCTGACAAGGAACTTTATTTTGACTGGCATAATCATAAATATCTTAAAAGCACAAGTGGAAACGTCGTTGATTATGACTATATCCTGAGAGACCTCCTTGAAGTTTACCGGAATACTAATATCATCAAAATTTATTATGACAAATGGAATGCTCTTGGCTGGGCAGTAAAGTCGACAGACGAAGGATTGCCCTTAGAACCATTCAGTCAGGCTATCGGAAATTTTAACAGCTGCACAAAAGAATTTGAACGCCTGATACTATCAGGAAAGGTTATCCTGGATGATAACCCCATTACCAGGTATTGTCTTCGCTGTGTCGAATTAAAATTTGACTTTACCGGCAACTGTAAACCATCAAAAGCCAATGAGAAAAAGAAAATCGACGGGGTTATTGCTATGCTGCAGGCACTGGCTTGTTTTATGGAAAACTCTGGTAATGTTGGAACTGGAATCTATTAAAGTTTAAAATATGGAAAATTCAGGAATTTACATTGCAAAATCAGTTCATGAGCCGGAGAAAGCTTTTATTTTCTCCGCTGTTGATAAGGATCTCTGCTGGAACAGGCATCTCGAGAGTTTATTGAAAGGGAAACACTTCGTAAAAAAGCTCCAGGAGCATGTTAAAAAAGATCCTGAAGATGAGTTTACTGTTGAACTTCTCTGGCCCTGCCAGAAAGCTGATTTTTTAAGATTTCAAAATCATTTTATCAAGAGGCTCAAACCCTTTTTCAATCCAAAACACAAATGAAGGTAAGAGATATGTTTGGCATCTTCCGGAAAAGGGAAAAAAGGGCAATATCTGAAGCCCCTATTGATTCCTTGGGACTTCCTTACAGCTCGACACTGGCCAGCCCCTTAAGTCTTCAGACATCAATGCAACTTAGTGCTGTGTATCGGTGTGTTGAAGTTATTTCAGATTCAATGGCCTCACAGCCCTGGGAGATCCTTGAATTTGACAATAAACAGGGTTGGATCCAAAACCCGTTCCATAATTCATTTTACCTCCTTAACAGTGAGCCTGCACCTTATATTTCAAGGTACACTTTCATGAAAACCCTCATGACCAAGGTATTACTTGAAGGTAACGGATATGCAATAATAAGAAGAGATAACCGTGGCGATCCTGTCAGGCTCGACCTGGTGACCGGTCTTGTGACAATGTTCAAGAGGTACAATGGGTCAATTTATTATATGGTTGATCATCCTAATTATGAGCCGGTTAAAACTGAGTATGTGGAGGGCTATGACATGATTCACGTGCTGAATTTCAGCTATAATGGGTACCTGGGGGTGAGCACCTTGACCCATGCTGTCAATACTATGGGTCTTGCATCAGTTGCCGAAGCTACAGCTAAAGGCTTTTTCTCTTCAGGTGCGAATATGTCAGGGATCCTTAAGTCTAATCTGGGTAAAATAACGCCGGAAAAAGCAGCAGCCGTAAAAGCAGCCTGGGCTGAAGCATTTTCACCGACCACGGGAACACCCGGAGGAATCGCTGTCCTTGAAGCAGCACTTGAATTCACGCCTGTAACAGTTGCCCCGAAAGATGCGCAAATGCTCGAATCCAGACAATTCAGCGTCCTGGAATTATGCCGTTTTTTTGGTGTACCACCTCCAAAGGTTTTTGACCAGGCAGGCCTCACTTATTCAAATGTTGAAGCCTACCAGCTGGGATTCATAACTGATACTATGACTCCACTTGATGCGAAATTTGAAAATGAATTTAACAGGAAGTTTTTCAGGCCTTCAGTCCGGATCCGCACGCAGTTGAACCTGAATATAAATGAACTCTTGAGGGCCAATCTTGACGCTAAGTCTAATTATGTCAGCAAGATGTTCCAGGCCGGAGGTTATACTGTTAATGAAGTCAGACGTGAATGCAGGAATCCGCTGTCCACTAATGAAAATGCAGATAAGCCTATGATCCAGGTTAACATGATGCCAGTTGATAAGATCGGGCAAAAGGAACCAAAAATTGATAATAAAGTTAAAAAAACCGTGGAGGAATAATGGGAAAAGAAATTCGCAACCTTGAATCACAGGAATCTGAGATTCGGGTCAGTAAAAGGGGCAGAGTGGTAGAAGGTTATGCAATTATTTTTAATAAAAAATCAAAAGACCTTGGTGGCTTTAAGGAAATTATTTTACCGGAAGCTGTTAATGGTTTAGTAGGACGTTCTGATGTCCTGGCCCTTTTGAATCATTCCGTGGAGCGCGGTGTTTTAGCCAGATCAACCAATGGATCAGGAACCCTTAAACTTGAACCGGACAAAAATGGCGTTATGTACACCTTTGAAGCTCCAAATACAACCCTTGGTGATGAAGTTGTAGAGGGTGTAAGGAGAGGAGATATCCGGACAAGTTCTTTTGCCTTTGCTGTGGCCCAGGGTGGTGATAAATGGGTAAAACAAGATGATGCATCCTATCTAAGAACAATAACAAATATTGATCAATTATATGACGTTTCGCCGGTATACCGCGAGGCGTATTCTGATACTACAGTGGCTATACGAAGCCTTGATGCTTTCAAAAAGGATGAAATACCTGAAGCAACAGTTAATCCGGATCCGGCAAAAACCGAATCTGGAAATTTACCAGTGGCAAAAAGGATCTTGTCTGATGAGGAAAAGTATATGAGGCAACTCAATTATAAATTTAAAATTACAAATCGATGAAAAATTTCAATTTTATTATGAAGGCCGGCCTACTTCTGCTTTATGCAGTAATGGCTGTCTTTTTTCTGACTGCCGGCCAGGCTCCGGGGCTTAGTATCTTGCCGGCCATCCTGACAGCTCTCGAAATTAAAGATTCAAAAACGATTCTCCTGGATGTCAATGATGATATCTTCAAAAAGGCAGACGCTGAAAACAGAAGCATGACTGATAAGGAGAATCAGACAATACAGGAAAACCTGAGAAAGCTGGCGGAGCTGGATCTGAAACTTCAGTCTGAAATCTTTAAACAGGAAATCGGTAAACCTATTAATCCGACAAAAATGACCGTAGGGGAAAACAGGGAAAAATTCAGTCTGTTCAAAGCCATAAACGAGGCTGTTGAAAGGCGTAATTTCCATGACCAGGCAAGAAACATCTTTATTCTGGGGAAACAGGAGTTTCGCAGAGCCGGACTGAATACTACCGGGGATATTATTATCCCTGGTGTTCTGAGTCCTGAAATGAGAGCCGACATTCTTGCCGGTACACAATACCAGGGGCAGGAGATAGTCGCAGAGGAAAAGCTGAGTATTATCCCGCCCCTTGCGGCAGCGCTTATCTTTTCTAAAGCTGGTGTTACTCTCTTCCCTAATTGCATTGGAAATGTCTCAATACCTTCCTATGCCGGCACGACCGTCTTATGGAAAACTGAGGTCGAGGCTGCTGATGATGGCGGGGGCGCTTTCGGTGAGGTTGAATTCTCTCCGCGTCGTCTTACTGGTTACCTGAAGGTAAGCAAGACATTCCTTGCCCAGGATGCCGTTTCCGCGGAGGCACTTTTACTCAGTAATATCCGCGATGCAGTGGCCCGCAAACTTGAATCAACAGTCATGGGAGTTGCTGCCGGATCGGCCACACAGCCACAGGGCATGGGATATAAGGGCACTACGGGAGCCGACACAAAAGCCAATTCAGTAGTTCCGACTCATGCGAATACAGTCGGTCTGGAGACCGATGTTGATACTTCAAATGCTCTTGTCGGGAACCTGGCATACATAACAAATGCTTCCGGGAGAGGGATATTGAAAACTATTCCCGTGATAGCGACTTATGCGGAAAAGATGCTGCTGGACGGTAATATTCTTAACGGTTACCCTGTTCATATTACAAATTCCTGCAGCGGGATCGCAGGAGACGATGACACTGGTGACTTAGTTGTCTTTGGCAACTGGAGAGATCTGTGTATCTGCCAATGGGCTGGATATGATATCACGGTTGATCCTTATACCCTTGCTGCAACAAACCAGGTAAAGATTGTTATCAATGCCTATTTTGATGCCAAGGGACTTCGGGGAAGCCTTGCAACCGATGTTCATGGCGTTACCCAGGCCGACTATTATGCCAAAAGCTTTGCTTCAATGGCAATTAAAGCCTCATAACAAGTTTAATTTAATTAAAGCGGGGTGTAAAAACCCCCGCTTTTAACCAATAAAACTATGTATTTGATTTTTGATGATGTTAAACAGCACCTCCGGGCGGTGGATTTCGATGATGACAATCTTTATATACAAAACCTTATCGAAATGGTTGAAGAACTGGTACTTACCGAAATACAGGGATCAGTTGCCGGAAAGGGGACTATCCAAACGGCTATTACCGCTGGAGCAGGAACAGTACAAACAGCTGCATCTGTTTCACTTGTTGGGACGAATACTAATTTTCTTGATTTTTCTGTTGGTGAAACAATCACAGTGTCAGGTGAAACCGTGCGGACCATAGCAAGAATTACTGATGACACGCATTTGACTGTTACTGTTGCATTCAGCACAACGGCCAGCGGATTGACCTATTCGGCTTCAACTATAAAATCAGTAATAGGGACGGATACCAATTTTGCCAATTACCAGGTTGGTGACGGCATCACGGTTGAAGGGCAAACACGAAGGATTATTGCAGAGATTATTGATGATACTCATTTAATGGTAACTAAGTCGTTTTCTTTGGTTAATAATGGATTGATTTATACGATGCATCCCGGGATACCCTCACCCATACCGCTCGGATTAAAACAGGCAATGCTGCTGATGATAGGCCATTTCTATATGATCAGGGAACCCGTCATGATTGGAGTGAATGTAACGGAGGTCCCTTACGGCTTCAAATATTTAATTGCCCCGTTCAAAAATTATACCATCGCATGACTAGAGCAGGTAACCTATATCATCGTATAAATTTCTACGCAAAAGTCACAGAAAGGGATGATTATAATGCTTCTGTTGACAGTTTCCCCACGGCTACCATAGAAACAAGGGGGGAAATAAGATATACCGGAGGGAGCAGGATGTTATCGAATGAGGAAAAGTTTTATTCCCGGAGTATGGAGCTCACAATAAGATATCGAGCTGGTATTGATGAAACAATGAGGGTCCAGGTTGACGAAGGATCAGAGAGATATATCATTACCTATATTGAGGAAATTGGACGCAAGGAAACACTGAGGTTAACGCTTGAAAAAATCAATGCATGATGGAAGTCCAGATTAAAACAGATCAGATCAAGGTACTGGAAGATTTCTTCCAGGGACTTTCAAATATTGACCAACGCAAGATCTTCATGGCAAGTTTCCGGCGGGCCGCCAGGCCTCTTATTGCAGCTGCCAGGGCCGGCGCGCCTCAGAGGACAGGGAAACTAAGAAAATCCATAGGATCTGTTGAGGTCCCTAATGAGATTGCGATCCTTGTCGGGGCAAAACTAAGCGGTACATATAAGGGCTGGCATGCTCATTTCATTGAGAATGGCACCGCAGAGAGATTCAGGCGCAAAAAAGGCGGAGCACCGACGGGTAAGGTGACTGCAACTCACTTCTTTGAAAATGCCTATAATGCCACTGAGCAGGAGATGTTTTCAAATATTGAGAAAGAATGGCATGAGGAAATTGATCGCTTCATAATAAGGACAAATAAAAAACTTAAGGCATGATCGGTAAAATAATTAAAACATTGTTAGTTGCAAATGAAGATCTCATGGAATTAGTGCCGGAAACCTCATTATATCCTTATGTTGCAAATGAAAAAACTTTACTTCCCCTGATCACTTATGCCATTAATTCTCTTGATCCGGAATATACAAAGGATGGCTGGCATGACGACACAATAGGATTCAGCGTGACCAGCTATAGTGAAGATTATGCTATGCTTCAAGACATAATAAAACAGGTCCGGATCGCCCTTGAATTGAAATTCATTACTGACAGTACCAAAAGGATCATCCTGACAGGGATGCTGGAAGGATTCAATATAGCGGAAAACGTGTTTATGAACAGACTGATGTTTGAGGTTATAGTTTATGGTTATTAATTTAAAAATAGATTTAAGGTGGCAGAAATTAATGGCACGGATCTTTTTGTTTTCATGAATGGCTTACCTGTTGCTCATGCAACAAGCCATACATTAAGCGTAAAAGTGGAAACCGGCCTTAGCACTACCGGGGCTGGGGGAAAATTTGTAGAAAGGATAGCTCTCATGTGGGATGTTTCAGCCTCTTGCGAAGGTATAATAGTATATGGTGACATTGAATTATTAAGAACTGCTATGTTCACAGGAGAGCCCTTAACGCTGGATTTTGGAGAAAAAGCCGGCGGAGTGCTGGATGAATCCAAAATCTATGCTACAGGAAACTTCCTGCTTGTCTCTCTTGAGGAAGGAGCGCCAGACGGAAATAATGCCACTTATAGTGCTTCTTTTGAAATTGCTAATGGATTCCAGTATGTCAACGACGGTGAGTTAACTGTCAGGGCAGGTCATAGTAACTGTACTACTCATGCAGGGTCACAAGGCTTTGCCGCGGCTTTTCCGTGTGGCGGAGTTCCACCCTACACGTATTTGTGGAGTCCTGGCAATGCAACAACTCAGTATATCGCAGGGAAGGTTGCAGGCACTTATACCGTTATTGTAACGGATGACGACTCGAATACCGCGACTGTCGAGGTTGTCATCACTGAACCTGCTGCATAATGCAAGGTTAATTTATAATGAACTTAAAATAGTGTATAAACAATTAAAAATTAAATTATCATGAATGAGATCAACGGTTCTGATTTATTTGTATTTATCGACGGGGTTGTGGTAGCGCATGCTACTTCACACACCCTGAGTCCTAAAATGTCCACGCGAAAAACGACAAATAAGGACAGTGGTATATTTGAAACTAAAGCCGAAGGCAGGATTGAAGTTACAGCTTCCTGTGAAGGAATGCAGGTATATGGTGATATTGATATCCTGCGCACTAAATTTCTTGCAAGGGTTCCCGTGGCAGTGGATTTTGGAGAACAGGTCGATGGGGCATTAAACGAAGCCAAGATTTATGCCAGCGGTAATTTTTATATCACCGGTCTTGACGAAGGGGCGCCGGACGGAGACAATGCAACATACAATGTCAGTTTTGAACATTCAAGTGGATTTGAGTATGTATTAGACGGGCATTTGACTGTAAGAATTGCTCATTCTAACTGTACTACTCATGAAGGTACTGAGGGCTTTGCAGCTGCTCTTCCTCTGGGAGGAACACCGCCTTACACGTACCTCTGGACAGGTAGCGCAACGACTCAGTATATTACAGGTAAAGTAGCTGGTACTTATACTGTCACGGTTACTGATGATGACTCGGCCACTGCCACGGCAACTGTTGTAATAAGTGAGCCTGCTACATAATGGAACTAAACATTGTAAGAAAGGTTAAAGTAGGTAACCTGGTGTTTTCTATTAAATATAGTAACCGGGCTTTATTGGCATTTACAAACTGGAATATAAAAGAACCGGAAAGCTATGATGCCCTGATAACCTATTTTTTTGACTTATCCCGGACAGGAGCTAAGGCAGACGGCAAAGAGTTCAATTATAGTTTTGAGGAGTTTCTTGATATTGTTGACGGAAGCCCTGAATCAATAGTCAACTTTAAAAAAGCTGTTGGTGAATTATTTGAGCCGGCAGATGATAAAAAAAAACCGACAGTAAAGAGATCCAAATAGATGAACTCTATGGTTATTGTGTCGGCGTGATTGGTATTGATCCCTGGTACTTCTGGGACGAAATGAGTAGTGATGAACTGGTCGCAATTTATAAAGCAAAGAATGAAGCAGACAGGGTATCATGGGAGCAAACAAGACTGATATGTTTTTATAATATGGCAGCAATGAACGGGACTCGAGTATTTAAGAAACCCTCAGACCTGTTTAAACTTAATTGGGATAATAAAGAGAAACCCAAAATCAAACGATTAACAAAAGACGAGGTGATAACACGGAGGAATAGCATGCATTATGGGAAATAGGAAAGGAATATCCGTTGGTGTTGAAATTACAGGGACAGCGAAGGGTTATAAAGCTGCTGCTGCTGATGCTAAAAAAGCTACTGCTCAACTTGAAAAAGAAGCAAGGGCCAGAAGTAAGCAGATCGAGCAGAGTTTTAAGCAGGTGACTATTGCTATTGCTAAAATTGGCGGTGCCGTGTTGGTAGCTAAAAAAGCCTTTGACATTTACGGAAAGGCTATGAACAGTACCGAAGGGTCAGCCGATAAGTTTGAAGAGCAGATGAGTTATTTAAAGGGAACTGTTCAGGGCGCTATGACTACCTTATTTAGCGGCGATTGGTTAAGCCTAATTACAAATATCAATAATGCTGCCATTGCTACCCGCGACCTTGCAAAAGCCGAAGATGAACTTACCCAGGCTAAAGCCAGAAATGCAATTTCAAAAGGTGATCTGGAAATACAATTAAACGCGGCTAAACTTGCTGCTGCTGAAGAACCGGGTGATACCAAAGAAAGCAAAGCCAGAAAAAAGGGTTATCTTAATGAGGCTATTGATTTTCAGAAAGAGATAACCGCTATTAATGTAAAGGAACTACAGGGTCGGGTTGACGCTACTGCTGAATATTATAAAAAGGTATTTGCTCAGGATGAAGATTACTGGACTTTTGTTAAAGATAATATTGTTACTGTTGCTAAAAATTACGATTATTTTTTTAACAACCTCTCAAACTTCCAGGCGCGTGTTAATGACCTGAAAGGTATGGGTCCCTTGACCAAAGAGCAGGAAACAGAAAGGCGCAGGCTGCAATTAACAATTTATCTTTTAGAAGATTATACAAAACTACAAAGTGACCTGTCGAAAAAAGGCCAGTTTGAAGTATGGTTGGAAGGTATGGCCGCAGTCAGGGAAGAAGTTGCCGCCGGGGATCAGGAAATATTAAAACTTACTAAACAGGTTACTACACTTGGCACGGCACTGGATAAAACTGGAAAGATAGCTGAAAACTCAACTCTTAAAAGATTGACAGATGCATATTCAGGAGGGGGTAAGGAAAAGGGAGAATATGCAAAACCGACAACCCCATTCAGTTATGCAGAAACATTTGGTTCATTCAGGTTTGCAGATGAATTTAAGTCCGGGACTGATGAACTTGAACAGTTCCAAAACGGAATCCAGAGAATACAAGATGCTTTCGCGAGCCTATTTGCCAATACTGATATAGGATTTAAAGGAATGGCAATAGCCTTTGGAAATGCTTTGAAACAGATGATAGCAGATCTGTTAGCTAAAGCAGTAATATTCGGGATATTAACATTACTGACAGGCGGTACCGGCGCACTTGCAGGCTTTGCAGGTAAGCTGTTAGGAGGCAAGACTCTTGCGGGTTTCATGGGTTTCGCAAAAGGCGGCATAATTCCCCCGGGGTACCCTAATGACTCCTTCCCGGCTATGCTTTCCAGCGGGGAGACAATACTGCCATCTAAGGAAAGTCGAAATTTCAAAAGGAATACTGACATAACCCTACATGGTGACATAACAGGCCGTTCAATAGCATTATTAGGCCGCAGAACACAAGACGAAAACTGATATCAATAATAACCACCGAACCCGCAGTCTGATGATAGGCATATTAACCTCAGCATATAAAAGACCTCATATATCTAAAGCTTTCTGCTATATGATTGACAGGTTGCTGATAGATTATCCGGGCTTGTTTATACCTGTATGTATTACATCATTGGAAGAGGACAGGGCCTTGTTTGAAGAACACAATATTGAGACATACCGGCATCAGAACAGGCCACTGGCAGGTAAATGGAACCTGGGTTTAAGTAAACTTACTGGCAGGGTTACTCACGTGCTGATTATAGATTCGGATGATCTTGTCAATAACAACTATATCGACCAATTAATAGCAAATTCTGATAATGACCTGGTATGGTGCAGGGGTGTGTATATATTATCTGTTGAGAGAAATGGTTTTAAGGGCAAAGTCAGGTTCTGGGATGCTCCTTATAAGGATTTTGGTACTACCGGGGTGCTTATTAATGGTAAATTGCTCAATAAAAGTGACTGGAAGATTTATGAAGGTGCTGAAGATGACCAAATGGGTTACAACTCACATAAATTTTTATCACCATATATTGCAAGTGAATCCAAATTTCAGTTAAGGGAGACCGGGTCAATATTGCTCGACATTAAATCTGAGGAAAGCATGCATAGTTTTAAGGATTATGCTGGCAGTGGTATAGAAGTTGACCTTGATACTATATTGTCAATGTTTAGTGAACCAGAGTCTGACTATTTAAAATCGATGCTGAATGAATAGATAAATCAAATATCTATCACATAAAAAACCAGGGAGATTAATCTAACCTATGAAACAAAAATCAACTCCTATGGAAACAAAAACCTGCTTGTTTTGTGGGGAACCTAAAAGCCTGGAAGAATTCAGTCTTAAAGACAGGAATACCGGGAGAAGAAATAACATTTGCAGAATATGTGAGGCTTCCTGGGCCAAAGAGCGTTATCATACTAAACACCCGCTGGCACCAACAAGAGCTTTTCAAAAAAATGATTTTCATTGTGATACATGTGGGGAATTAAAGGATCCCAAAGAATTTCATTATGCCAGGGGGAACAGGCAGGGTATCTGCAAGAAATGTCATAATATAAAATGCAATAAACACCGGCATCTGCAAAACCCCTCAATGAAATACCAGATAGTCAGGACAGAAAAATATCTGTGTTCTAAATGTGGGGAAGCAAGAATCGCGGATGATTTCTATTTTAATAAAGGTAGTGACGATGTGACTGAGATCAGAATGCCCTGCAAAATTTGCGTTGCCAAAAACTACAAAAATTACTTTGAATTAAAAGAAAAAGATGCCTTAAAAAGAGAGATTGACTTTGATTTAAAAAGAGAGATTGACTATGACCTGTATGCCGAATTCAAACATGCTTTAGGAAAATATAAAATATGTCCCAAGTGCGAACAAGAAAAACATCTGTCAGAATTTTCGGAAATAAGACAAGTTTTACTTCCAATTCATTACGTATCGAATAGATATATTATCTGCTTTAGACAAATTTATTCGACCTGTGCTGATTGTAGAAACAGGATATATGTTTTAACAGACCGGTTCGTCAGCAATGCTTATTGACATGATAAAAATAAATTTGCATTGTCCGGATTATTGTCTTACATTTGGAGTGTCATTACTTTCATCTTATGATCACACAAAATTTACTGGCCCCGCGTCTGACGCATTTTTCCCGAAAGGTGAGAGTGATGACCGTCGGACAAAGGGCCTTTAATATTTACTGTTATGAAAAAATTATTCGATTCTGCAGACGCCGCCGATTACTCAAGATTAAACTGGCGGATTTTTGCCTCTTACTTTGGTTCCGGGGATTGCGCTAAACTCTCCCTGGAGGATCGTATGCTGGTTGTCGATATGTGCAACGCTTTTGAAAAGTACTTCCATAAGAAGTGTAAGGAAGAGGATGAACTGAAAGCTAAGCTCAGCGAAAAAACAATGGTGGTAAATTAACAATTAAATTAGAATGAAATGAAAAAAGTAAATTTTGCATCCCCGGAATATAAAAAATTTATAGAAATGCGAGGGTATAAGGGTTATTGATTACTGTTTTCATGTTTTCATTTGAGTTAAGGGTTAGGTACTTGTTATCTAACCCTTTCTTATTCAGAAACATAAGCCCCTTGCATCCCCCTTGCATCCCCCTTGCATGCCCCTTGCATGCCCCTTGCAAGCCCCTTCATCCTTAGACTTGCGAACGTATTACCTCGGTACTACGATACTCTTACATAACTGTTACATAACTGTTACCTGACTGTTTAACTTTCTTATTTACAGACAATTAACTAAGGGGTAGGGGGGTCTTGAAATAAAAAGGCACCCCTTCGTAAACCACGGCGAAGTCGTCTTTACATGGACGGTAAAAAAAATTCAAAAATTTGATTCAGTTGCTTTGCTTAATTCTTTTTCATAATTTACATTAAACCAGAA
This sequence comes from Bacteroidia bacterium, assembly GCA_041480425.1. Lineage (GTDB taxonomy): Bacteria > Bacteroidota > Bacteroidia > Bacteroidales > VadinHA17 > LD21. The sequence goes on along the minus strand of JBGOZX010000092.1, from coordinate 318 downwards.
TGAGATGAAAACACAAAAAGAACAAAGAGAGATAACCCTGAAATTGATAGCAAAAATGAAAAAGGATCGCCCACAAGAGCTAAAAAATTATGAAGAATTTAGAAAAAGCGAAACCTGGAAGAAACTAAGTCAGGAGAAAAAAGATGCAAAAGAAGCATGGGCCCAATTTTATTTTGGCAATGGATTAGAGATGTTTGAGATGTTCATTAAGGGATGTGAGATAGAGGAAGAATATTTACGAAATAAATTGATCACTGACAACTGAATTATTAACATTATATTTCAGGATATCAGACTGGTTGAAAGCGTGTGCAAATT
>JBGOZX010000091.1:0-17026 GCA_041480425.1 Bacteroidia bacterium | reverse complement strand
TCAATCGGGGTTTTGATTTTTTCATAAATTTTAATAGTATTCCCAATAAAAACTAATAATAAAGTATACTGCTACTATCCAAAAATATGGAAAAAGTTTTGAAATACATTCTTTATATTTCATTTATTTTCACGCACATTAGCTGATTTTCAGAGCAAAAAACCAGTATGACTTTGTTTCAAACGTGTTCTGAAAAATCAGGGAAAAATAATTTAGTATAGAAACCTGTTACTGGACAAGAGTAAACTTAAGACTGAACCCAAAATTGGTATTGGAGGTTGGAAATGAATTGGACACAAACGGATTATTCATAGTGTGATCAGCAAATATCTGAAGGTTGAACCTGTCGCTTAAAACATAATCAGCTGTGGCACCAACAGTAAAAACTTTTAGTCCCGCCACGGGCTGGTTGACATTCTCAATCAGTTTTCTTGCAATAGTTTTGTTATCTCTGATTGACAGATCGAGCCTTAAATTCAGATCGCTCTTCAATGCTTTCTGGGCTCCTCCTGTCCGGATTATTATCTGTACGTCATCAAATCTGTACCCTGCTCCGAAAACAAGTTCGTTTATACGTGCCTCAGCAATCTGATTGCTTGTCAGGTTAAGAGATACCGTACGTGATTTCTTCCATTCAATTCGAGTAGTAAGATTGTTCTTCCAGTTAAGATCAACATTTATCAGAGGGCTGAACTGCTCACTGACAGTAACAACATTTATTTCATATTGCTGAATAAAGTTCTTCTGCAGGTCTCTTATATTGTTGATTCCGTTTCCATCGAACTCATAATTCAGGTTTGTCGTATATGATCCAATCTGATAAATGCTTCGGTACTGGTGTGAAATATTAACCGACCTGAATATTTTCTGTACAAAAGCAAACTTTGATAATCCGTCAAATGTAAATCGCCAGTTGGGCATCATTCTTAACGCTGAAGGAAAAGTCTCAAGTCCTACCCGTCTTGGATTTGCTTTGGTGTACGCAGCAAAAAACGCAGGTATTAAAACCTCCCGTGAAGTGTTTCCATAACCACTTTTAAAAGGCCCCTCAACAGGTTTCCCGGTTGACGGATCTGTGTTTGGGTCATATCCGGGATCAACTTTCTGCCGTGCGGCAGCCCTCCTTTCAGATATAATTATTGCATTTTTCTTAAAAGCTTCAAATGTGGGAGAAACATAATCATTTCCTTTTGATATCTTCTCAAAAGCAGTTCCCCATGAAATAATCGATATCGAAAAGTTACCGGAAACTATCCTGTTGCGTGTACTGTCAGGAAAATTACCATTGTAATCAGCTATATAGTATGAACTTACAGTTTCAAGGAACCTTCGGTCGGCATTAATATCAATCCTGAGTCCAGGGAAAAGCTCAACGGTACTGCGAAGTGAAAGATCCCGTTTATTATTATAAGACGCAGGAGTATTCAATAAAGTGTCATTGGAGAGCCATCCGTTTTTTACAGTATTATCAAAGAAGTTTTTATTCCCATATCCGAGAATGAATGGCAAGCCTGGAGCCAGAACATCATTATTTCTTGACATTCCAAAAAATTTAGCTTCAGGCATATAACCAGGCAGGAATTGTCCCTGGGCTGATGTGTAGGTTAAGTTTATTGACCTTATGCCCAGCAATGCCCGTACCATATATTCGCCTGTAACAGTAAGCGGATTTCGCTTTTTCTGAATTCTTCCCTCAACTACTACCTGTGTCTCGTCAGCTTGTTCAACTGCTGTAAAATTTACCCTGTTCTCACTGATAATTTCAAGTTTGCCCTTAAGCTCAGTCCCATCCTTCTTTATGATCTTAACTTTTACATCTTTGGTCTTAAGGTTATGGATAACTGCCCTTACGACATTTGCCTTGAAATTGATCTTATCTTTTGAGTAGGTAACAGTTTTAAATTCAGTTTTCATCCTTTGACCTGCATCCGGACGTGTATTATTTTCAATATTTTTAAGGAACTTCGACTTACTATAAAGTGTTGCAAGGTTTGCCATTACACTAAATGTAAGCTCGTTATGATTTTTAATTGTATTACCGAGATTTATATGCATACTGTCGGGGAAAAGAGAACCGGCCAGCCATGTATAATCTGAACCATAACGGGCATTGGCATTGACCCACGACAACATAGGAAGTTTATTAATTGGAAGAGTATATGTTACATTAATAAAATGATTATAGGATGTGGTCCTTCCGAAATTCTTCAGATTTACAAGAACCGAGTCCCGCCAGTTTTCGTACTCACTACGGTATCTTTTTTTATCGACACCACCGGAAGGTTCGTCAATCCTTGCAATATTTGTTGCGGTAAAATCAACCTTTAGCTGTCGGGTTACATCATACTTAAAATCAAAGATACTGTTCCATTCGAAATCTTTCCTGAACGAAGGCGTAATGCGGAGAAAAGGATTATTTATATTTCTGGTTTTCACTTCATTATAATACCGGTTCAGATCAGTCCGGAACGACAGGCTTTTTGGAAAAACATAGAAATTAAAGTCTTTTATAATTCTGAAAACAGGTGAATTCAGGAATTTTAGGTTTTTAAATGGCATTATATTGGCAGGCTGTGCTTCATAATTATAATTTAATCCGCCCCTATAGTTCTTTTCAAGATTAATCTCGGTTTTGGTATTGCTTCGATATGTTTCATTATAAGTATAGTTTACACTTAAGTTTGCCAGGTCCCATGCATGAGGTTTCTCGCCACGTTTTGTGATCCCGGCATTACTTATGGTAATAGTTTTACGCCTTGCATAGTCTTCAGAAATAGTTTTAATAGAGTCTCTCGCTTGCTTGTTTATTGCCCCCTTCAGTGCATCATTTAAAAGAATATCAGGATCGAGAGGGTTATACTGGGGTCTAATATGTGTTTCTGAATAGCCAACATAAACCGGAAGACGTACACCAACTTCCTCAGGGAAGAACTTTCCGAGTTCAATACTTGAGGAAATATCGTATTTCAATATTTGTTCTTTGCTTCTTTCATTTACCTTTTTCTCAATGCTTCCCCAACCCGGAGTGCTTGCCTGCCCTACCATATCAACAGTACCCAGGTCGGCCAGACGCGCCTGTAAATGGGCATTTGCAGCCCATCCTCCGTTTTCAATAAAATCACTGAGTCGCAGTTCATTGACCCATATTTCACCTGATTTTGGATTACCATCGTCAGCCGAGCTACTCCGTGTTCTGATGGGATTCCTCACACCTACCATTATTACTCTGACATTACTCAGATTCGGGTTACCCGATACCGACACCCTGGCGTTGCCATGCGAATAGACAAAGACATCCGATACACTTAATGATGAGCCAGGTTGTTGCATTTGTTTGTTGCGCTCCTGCTTTGCATCCTGAAGAACCGTGAGGTCAATGTTAAAGCTGTTCGCTTCAGGCCATACCAATGCTCGTGAAGCATCAACCTTATTATCATACCCCCCGGCGGGGGCGGGAGGGGTAAGTTTAAGAGGGATCTCGTATTCATAAAAATTCGCTTTATAGTCTGAGCCAATCCTGATAAATGCTGTCAGTTCATCATCATTTAAGGGTTGCCCGATCATGGCTTCAGCATGTACCTCCATCCGTAAACGGCGGTACTGTCTTATATCGATATTTACGTTCCGGAAAGCAGCCCGGGCGTCACCATCTTCAAGATTCTGAATCCTGAGTACCATCGATTGTTCATTAAGTTGCCTGAGCTGAGGATTCTGAGGGTCAACTATCCTGTCAAATCCTGGAGGTAATACATAGTTGACTGGAACTTTGCCTGCATTTTCTTCAATACTTACTGAGCTAATTTCAAATGTACCATCCGTTGCTTCAGGTACAGTTATCCTTTCACCACCCTCCATGAACGAGATATTGTATTTTCTCCACTCAGCTCTTACAAGATCAAGCCTTGCAAAACGCATTATTACAGGCTCATTAAAATTCTTAAAGAACATCCTCATGAAACGAATTGATTTAAAGTCTTTTATGGGCCCAATAACTTTCTGATACTCTGTAATTGGAATTTTAAATTGATACCATTTTACCCTTGACTTTACTCCATTAGCCAGTGTAGCTTCATATTCTATCTCGTCAACAATGTAATTCGATCCAACCCTCATGTCGCCAGGCCGCATACTGACCTTATACTGATAATAGCTCTCAGTTTCGCTGAGAGTATTATCGCGGTTAATATCCTCCATATCCGGCAATGTCGATCCGGAAGTCGGGTATGATTCGGAGGACATTTCTGAAGTAGGCGAGTTCCCTTCCTGTCCATTATACTTTTTATACCTGTCCAGAATTCCCTTCTGCTGGAAATCATAATCAGATCCTCTGAAATAGTGAAAGTCATCACTTGATGGGTCCTTCAGAATTTCCTGATATACTTCCGGCTTTGTGATAAGCATAGATCTCTGCAGGTACCCGGCAAAGAAAGTTTCCTCATCCTGATTTCTCAGGCCATCCAATCCCACATCCTGGTATAACCTTGATTCCGGTGTGTTATCAAAGGCATGAACAACAGCCTGAACTGTAGGTACTCTACCCCAGGCAGTTGTATCAACATTTTTTGGTACTGTTGATCCTGGGAGCCCGTTCTCAAAGCTCTTCCTGGAGTCACGTAATATGTCTTCCGAAATATTTCCCAGGTTAACATACAGATCTCCCCCTTCATGTGCCGGGTTTTCGACAAATGGATCCATCATCCAGAACTTAATATACTGAATATTTGCAGTTTCAAAATCGCTTGTCAGTACCTCTCTCATTATCCCGCCCCATCGCGATTTAGGATCATTAAGCTTCCCATCTGAATTCATCCCTCTGGAATATGGTCCGGGATCTGTATCGTAATTATAGACTCCTTTCTCAGCGGGGTAATAGGCAAGGTTCAGAACAGCAATGTTTACCGGTATTCCGCTTGGACTTTCCTTGTTGGGGAAAATTTCATTTTCATAAATCTCCCTGACAAAATGGCTCGATTGTTCATCGGGATGCTGCTTAATATAATCGGGGGTTGATGATCCGTTTCTCAGGAAAAGCGGGTCAATAACATACCAGGCTATTTTGGACCTGTTAAATCCGCTTACAAGGTTGTTATTGAGCCTTGCTTCAGGAAAAAGCTGATCCTGCCCCTGAGGAATACTTGAAATCGTCCAGGCATTAAACGATTTCAGATCCAGTGGTATTTCACTGGCTTCAAAATCATCGATATATGAATTGCCCGCATTAGAGATTGCACGTGAATGACCCGGGATCAGGTTTGCAAATTCTCCGAAAAAGGAAAAAGTTGAAGGGGTCTTTGTATCGAGAAAGGGAATTTTGTCAATGATTTTTGTAAGTAATTGTGATTGAGCCTTATAAGAAGTATTAACACCCCATATAGTATTTGAAATGGGTTCCTCACCGAAATTAACTTTCTGAGTATAGGGCCTTTCTGTAAGATGCAGAATTGTACCTCCGATATTGAAATTATCGGAAACTTTATAATCGAGATGTGTACCGACAAGAGTTTTTGTCTGGAAGCCAAAAAACTGGTTACTTTCAAGAGAAACCTGAATAGGGGTTTGTGATTCAATAAGAGCAGAATTGATTATTCTGACTGTCCCCATATTGTAATCGACAGTATAGTCGGTATTTTCTGTCAGAGGAACTCCTCCTGCCGTTACCTTTACCCCTCCCTGGGGTATATTTGTTGCATTTAGCCTGATTTCAGATCCAGATTCAGATGAGTATTGGCCTGTCAGCTTGAATTTGTTTTTCTCAGCCATCTGCTGGGCTGATGTCTGGGTGGAATCATAAAGCTCCTGAAAAACATATTTATCAGCCATTCCCGGATCAGCAATCTTCTTTCGGAGATGACTTCCAAAGGGCTCAAGGACCGGGAAAATGATTTTCCCTCTGTCGACATTAACTGTGACATCTTCTATAAAATCAAAAAATCCATCAGGCTCTCTGTCGAGCTGTGAATTCAGATTATCAAGTCCCATTACCTGAAGAAGTATCTCGTCTGAAAGTTTTCCTTCGGGGAGGTAATTTATTGAGTTTCCGGTCTTGTCATCCTGGTAAAGAATGTTAAGTACGAAATCCTTTCTTTCAAGTCTACCGGAACCCAGTGAATAGATATTTTTCATCATCAGATCCCAGGTAGGAAGTTTGGGACTAAGGGTGGTTCCTTTAAGCAGTTTAAGAATGAGTGTCTGAGGTGCAGTTATGCCATCAGTCGAGAATTCCCCAACTTTAAATACCTGACCTCCAAGGGTGTATTCATAGGCGACAGCCAGAACCTCATCGGTATTAAGTGCAGTATTGAGGGATATATACCCAAGTTGCCTGTTGAAATAATACTCTCTTTCATTAAGTTTCCTGGCATTTTCAATTTTCTCAAAGTCGCGACCTATCTGAAAACCCGGATACAAAGGATCAAAGACATTAGTAACCTGATCAACATCCCGTACCAATCCGTAAGCAGTTGTTAACTGCTCGTATATCTGGTTTGCTTTGTTATCGGGATAAATCATAGCACCGGGAGTTGCCTGAAAAGCCGGAACTTTATTGAAAATATGATTGCTGTTCTCAGCCAGATCCATAAAAGCAACTATATTCCTGTTACTTGCTTCCTCAAAACGGCTGGTTTTATTTGTGACCCAAACCTCTATACGCTCAATATTTATACCCGAACTGACAACCGGAAGGTTTTTCAAAGCATCATCGTAAGTATCCCTGAAGTACTGGGAAAGAAAAAAGTGCCGGTTTGCTTCATAATCATCGGCATACAATTCAAAGTCACTTAACTGTGCACCACCTTTAACATCAATGACTGATGATTCGCCTTTCTGCTGAGAAAGGACAGTTGTGATATTAAGTTTCCCAAACTGCATTTCGGTCTTAAGGCCAAACAGACTGTAACTACCTGTTATGAGAGTTCCGGTAAGTGGAAGTGTAACATCTCCTGCTTCAACCTTTTTCAGGATTTCATCTTCCTTCCCTGAATACTGAAGCTTTGTCCTGTTCTCAAATTCGAACATCGCATCGGTATTATAGTTGACTCCAAGTTGCATCTTATCGCCAATCGTTCCCGTGACATTCATCTGGATCTTTTCTTTGAAGTCGAAGGTGGGTATAGTCTGGAGTTTTTCTGAAAGGGTTGGATTTTGGGTACGCGAGATATTGATACCGAAAATCAGTTCAGCCGACCCTTGCGGGATTATATTTATGACATTGCTACCAAAGATCTTGTCGAATGCGGCACCTCCCACCTCTATCTGGGGGATCAAGGTAGACCTGAAGCCTGTTTCAGCTCCGGATATCCTGGATTGCCAATAGTCACGCATTTCTTTATTGAACTGATATTTACGGAACTCTTCAGGGCTCATGTGAACCGGAGTACGGTAATCAAATGCACCTACTCTCTGATAAAGTACGTACTCATTTTTCTCAGGATTATAAATGACAGTCGATTTAATATTTGAGGGATTATCGAGAAATAACGGAGCCTTCTGTTGTGATTCCCAGGGTATTCCTGAAACATCTTTTAATTTTAAAGGCGATTTTCTGGTTGTATCAATTGGCGTGGTCTGAACAGAAACCTGACCACTCGCTTCTGTCGACCATAGGACAATAGAGATGAATGTTAAAAGATACGAAAATATCAGTAGATTTTTATATAATATCCCTGATCCCAAACTGGCTTATATTCTGTATTACAAGTTTTTAAGCGCTCTCTTTATTATATCCTCGACTGTTAGTTCTTTTTCTTCTCTGATTATTTTATCAAGGACTTTTAAGACAGTGCTTTTGGCAAACCCAAGCATCACCAGAGCTGATAACGCTTCTTCCCGTTTGGTATTGTCTGTAAACTTAAATATTTCACCAGTTCCGGCCTGTTTGCCAACTTTGTCTTTCAGGTCGACTATTATCCTTTGTGCAGTTTTTAGCCCGATACCTTTAACACTTTTCAGAATATTGACATCGGATCCTATAATAGCTTTTTCGATTTCGGCCGGACTAAGTGATGAAAGCATCATTCGTGCGGTATTTGAACCCACACCTGACACAGAAATAAGCAATCTGAAAATATCGCGTTCCTCCTTGTCGGCAAATCCAAAAAGCTGGTAGCTGTCCTCTCTTATAACTTCATGGACCAGAATCTTATATTCTTTTTTTCCTTCAAGCCTGGTAAAGGTAGAAAGGGAAATGCTGATAAAATAACCGATACCCTCATTTTCAATTATAATAAAAGTGGGAGTAATTTCGGTTATAGCTCCTTTAATATAGTCTATCATAATGTTTGTTCAGCATTAAAAATATCGGGTGGAAGCTCGTCAACACGGTCAGTATGCATTTCAATATCCTGGTGTTTCAGAGGATTGCGCGAAATCTCAGCAAACATCTGCCGGTTTCTAAAGATATCGCATGCAAGATAAATTGCCTGACGGAAGGAGCTTTCTGAAGCTTCACCTTTACCTGCAATTGTGAAGGCAGTTCCATGAACAGGTGAAGTCCGGACAAATGGTAAGCCTGCAGTAAAGTTAACGCCCGAATCGAACGACAAAGCTTTAAATGGGGTAAGTCCCTGATCATGATACATCGCAAGTATTCCGTCAAACTTTGTAAATGATCCTGCTCCGAAAAATCCATCAGCAGGAAAAGGCCCAAACGACAGAATACCCTCTTTCTGGATCTGTTGTACTGCCGGGATTATTATATCAGCTTCTTCCTTTCCCAATAATGAGTTATCTCCCGCATGAGGGTTAAGACCCAAAACAGCTATTCTTGGCTTGCGTATTCCAAAATCAAGTAAAAGGGATTGATTCATCAGTCTGATTTTCCTGAGCAGTAATTCCTCAGTTATCATTTCTGAAACCTTATTGAGTGGGACATGACCGGTAGCAATACCAATTCTCATACTTTCACTGATCATAAACATAAGAGCATCTTCTGTGCCTGCCTTTGATTTCAGATATTCTGTATGACCGTTAAAATGAAAATTCTCCGATTGAATGTTTTTCTTATCAATAGGGGCAGTGATAAGGACATCTATTTTGCCGCTTTTCAGATCCTCAACAGCTAATTCAAGAGAAATAAAAGCAGCTTCTCCGCCCTGTGGTGTCGATTTTCCAAGCTCAACCCTGATATTATCATCAAGACAATTTATCATATTTGCCTTTTTATGGTTGGCTTCCTCTGGTGTCCGTATATTATTGAAGCTGAAATTATTAATATTCAATGCTTTGCGGTGATATGCCGCCACTTTAGGGGAGCCATAAACCACCGGTACGCAGATATCATTTATTGTAGGGTCCATGAGAGCTTTAATAATTACCTCATACCCGATACCATTGATATCTCCCTGTGAGATACCTGCGATTATTGCTTTATTTTTCATACAACTGTTATTTCTTTTCTAAGTGATCTGCTGCAATTTTTTTTAAAAATGTTGAAAGCAGCCTCAATCCTGACCCTGGTCCGTCTTTTAATCTGTAAAAATCATCCTTTTTCAGTGATCCGGTTCCGGCAATATCCATATGTATCAAAGGGAATTTTGCAAAGTTTTCGAGAAATTTGCCTGCAGTAATGGCTCCGGCCTCCCTTCCGCCCACATTCTTAATGTCGGCTATATCAGATTTAATCATTTCACCATACTCCTCCCAGAAAGGTAATTCTGCAGTCCTTTCCCAGACTTCATTGCCACATTCTTCAAGCAGTTTAAAATATTTCCTGTCAGCATTACCCATAACAGCAATAGCCTGGTTTCCAAATGTCATGGCGGCTGATCCTGTGAGGGTTGCAATATCAATAATAAGCTCCGGAGAGTATTTTGATGCATAACTGATTGCATCGGCCAGGATCAGTCGTCCTTCAGCATCGGTATTGCCGACTTCAACAGTCATTTTGTTGTACATGGTAATTATGTCGCCCTGTGTGTAGGCATTGCCTCCAGGACGATTATCTGTTGCCGGGATCAATCCTATAATATGAAGTGGAATTCCAGTCTTTGCGGCTGTATATAAAACGCCGGCAACTGTCGCAGCACCAGCCATATCCGCTTTCATGTTTTCCATATAGTCTCCGGTCTTAATATTCAATCCGCCAGTATCATATACAACTCCTTTTCCAATGAGAACCAAAGGATTCCTGTTAAAACAATTTTCCGGATGCCATTCAAGTATGCAAAATACCGGGGGATCAACGCTTCCTTTGTTAACAGCCAGCAACCCGCCCATCTTCAAAGCTTCGATCTTTCCCTTATTCAGAACATCCACTTTAAAGCCAGCAACATTCGCTAACTTTCTGACTTCCTCCGATAAAGCAGTAGCATTCAGATGGTTCACCGGTTCATTAATGAGATCACGAATGAGGTAAACTGCATCTGTCAGATCGATAAGCCATTTAAGATCTGAGTCACTGATATCATCATTCAGAAAGAGTTTTGAAGGAAAACTTTTTTTGTCTCCAATTTCTTTCTTTGTTTTATATTTATCAAAAGAATAAATACTCAGAATCAAACCTTCTGCAAAAGTTTCTACTGCTCCCTTAAAAGTCTGATCTGAAGTAATTACCAGCTCAGAAAGGTTATTTGATTTAATCAGTTTTCGTAAGTTAAATGAAGTCTTGCGAAGATCCTCCCTTGTTTTGTAACTGTTGTTCGCTTCTTTGATTCTTACAAGGTAGGTGTTTTTAAAGTAGGAATTAATATGAACATACTCCTCTTTTGCAGCAATTTGACTCAGTGCAAATTCCTTTTCTGCCTTGCTGAGCATTAAGTTATCCGGGATTTCATCTTTTCCAAGTATACATACAACAGACTGATCAGGTGATATTTGCGTGGTTATAGATATTTCAGGTTTCATAAATTTGATCCTCAATTTTTGAAGATGTAAAGTTAATTAAAATATTGATTGTTTAGTTTCCAAAACGTTACCTTTGCAAAGCCTGATCCTGAACGATAATTCAGTAAAAAAGAATAAAAGTTCAGGAAGAATTTGTTGAAATTAATGGAACTTTCACTATTATACGATAAAGCCTTTAATCGTCTTCCTCTTACTGCAGAAGAGGGTGTAATCTTATATGAGAGCGCTCCTCTGGAGGATCTTATGTTTATAGCCAATAAGCTGCGTCAATTTCATAATCCTGGTAAATATGTAGGGTGGATGATCGACAGAAATGTGAACATTACCAATATCTGTTTCTCTCAATGTTCTTTCTGTAATTTCTGCAGAAAAAAAGATTCACCTGACGCATATCTCACATCAATAGATGATTACATCAAAAAAATTGATGAGCTATTTGCTCTTGGAGGCGACCAGCTGTTACTGCAGGGGGGAATGAATCCTGATCTCGGACTTGATTATTATACCGGTCTTTTCAATAAGCTTAAAGAAATATATCCCGAGCTCAAGCTGCATGCGCTTGGCCCTCCCGAAATTGTTTATCTATCAAAAAAAGAAAAACTATCCTATTCCGTTGTTCTTTCAAAACTGGTAACAGCAGGTCTCGACAGCTTGCCCGGTGCCGGTGCGGAAATCCTTTCCGACAGGGTAAGAAAAATTGTTTCACCTGCCAAAGCCACTTCGGAGGAATGGCTCGGAGTTATGAGAGAGGCACACAAACTTAACCTTCCTACCTCTGCCACGATGATGTACGGCCATATTGAAACAACCCTGGAAAGGATTGAGCATCTTGTACGGATAAGGGATCTCCAGAATGAGAAACAGAAAGAAAACTATGGTTTTATAACATTCATCCCATGGCCATTTCAGGATAAAGGGACTGTTCTCTCAGAGAGAAATGGAATAAAAAGCAGTTATACCGGGCCGGATTATATCCGCATGATTGCGATAAGCCGGATAATGCTGAACAATATAAGAAATATACAGGCATCTATTCTTACTGTCGGAAAGGATATTGCAATATTATCACTTAACGCAGGAGCTAATGATCTTGGATCGATAATGATCGAGGAAAATGTTGTAAGTGCGGCAGGAGCAAATAACCGTTTCAATGCTAATGAGATGCAGTTAATAATTCAGGAAGCCGGATTTATTCCTTCAAGAAGAAATCAGATATATGAGCCGTTTAAAACCGCCCCCTTCCCCCTAAAGGGAGTTTTATAACCTACTGTATAGCAGACCATTAATGGGCTGTATGTGTTATTATTTCTAATGCTTTTCAACCCCCCTTCTTCGCTTTCGCGAAGCTTCAGCGAAGCAAAGCAGGGGGGCTGGGGGGTAAAAACAAAAAAACCTGCATTTTTATGCAGGTTCCTTGTTGATATATCTTATATTAAAGATTCTCTTTTTTAGCTGCTTCTTTTCCCTCATCGTCCGGGTTAAACTTGGAGGCTTTCTTAAACTCTTTCATACCCTGGCCAATTCCTTTCATTAATTCCGGAATTTTACGACCTCCGAAAAGAAGAACCACAACCAATAATATCAGAATAATCTCAGTTAAACCTATCTTTCCCATCTCTTTTAGTATTTGAATTTGTGCAAAGTTATAAATACTTTAGTCATATACAAACTATGTTCAAAATAATTCTATTTCCTGAGGAGCCTAAGAATATCGTTCCCGTTTGCAAAGATAAGGAGTGCAAAAAGAATGATCATTCCTGTGATCTGAGCATATTCAAGGAATTTATCACTTGGCTTCCTTCCTGTAATCACTTCATAAAGTAGAAATATTACATGCCCTCCGTCGAGAGCAGGAATCGGAAGGATGTTCATAACCGCAAGTATTATTGAAAGGAATGCCGTAAGGTTCCAGAATGCCTGCCAATCCCAGACACCAGGGAATATACTTCCGATTGTAATAAAACCACCAAGCGATTCATAAGCTTTTGTATGTCTTGAAAATATGAGTTTAAACTGTTTAAGGTAATCACCTATTGTTTTGAAACCCTTACTTATACCTGCAGGAATCGATTGCAGAAATCCGTAACTTATGGTTTTAAGCTCAAAAATCTGGTCAAACGTCCTGTTGCTTGCTATTCCAAGGATTCCTTCACTGGTTGGTGTTACAGAAATATTTACATTTCCCCCTTTTCTTAAGATATTTAAAATAATTGGCCGGCTTTTGTTATCAGACATGTACTTCTGAAACTCATCATACCAGGTAAATTTTATATCATCCAGCCCTTTAAGTTCATCGTCTATAAGCACACCTGCGGCTTTCGCGGGAGATTCTTTACCAAAAGCAGATATTACGAACGGTCCGAATGGCCTTCTTGGTCCAATCTGTCCTTTATTTTTAAGCAGTTTCGGTATGTATTCAATGGGGATTTCAATATTCAAAACCTGGTTGTCGCGTTCAACCTGTAATGTTTTGCGATTATTCAGAAGGATATCGGGAATAATCTGACTGAAGTCCTCAACGTACTGATTATCTATTGAAAGAATCTTATCCCCGTTTCTGAGACCCATAGCATATCCTATGGAGTCGGTAACAATACCATATTTTACATTGGAATTCGGAAGGTAGGTTTCGCCCCATGTAAACAGTACCAAAACATAAATCAGCATTGCTGAGATAAAATTAAATACAACGCCTCCGGTCATGATAAGAAGCCTTTGCCATGATGTCTTGGATCTGAATTCCCAGGGTTGAGCAGGCTGTTTCATCTGCTCTCTGTCCATCGATTCATCTATCATGCCTGAAATCTTAACATAGCCACCAAGAGGAAGCCATCCCAGACCATATTCTGTTTCACCCCTTTTAAACTTAAAAATGGAGAACCATGGATTGAAGAAAAGATAGAACTTTTCAACCCTTGTTTTAAAGATCTTAGCAAGTAAAAAGTGTCCGAATTCATGTATTATCACCAGAATTGACAGGCTCATTACAAATTGTAGTATTTTAATCAGTATTGTCATGATTTTTTATGAAGTTCGTTAATATAGTTTAATGTAATTTCCCTGGCATTAGTATCTGAAGTTTCAAGGAATCCCAGGCCTGGGGAGGAAACATATTCTGCTTTTTCCATAGTATGTTCTACAGCATCTGACATTTGCATAAATCCTATTTTCCCTGCAAGAAATGCATTCACTGCTATCTCGTTTGCAGCATTCAGGATACACGGCATGTTCCCTCCCTGCCTCAAGGCACTATAAGCCAGTGACAGGTTCCGGAATTTTGTGAAATCCGGTTCTGCAAACGTAAGTGTCTGATGAAGGCTAAGATCCAGCCGTGGAAGATCAGATTGAAATCTATCTGGATAGCTGAGGGCATACAGGATAGGAACCCTCATGTCAGGAACTCCCATCTGGGCTTTTACTGAACCGTCAGCAAAATGAACTAATGAATGAATAATTGACTGAGGATGAATAATAACTTTTATCTGATCAGGATTAAGGTCAAAAAGCCATTTCGCTTCAATCACTTCCAATCCTTTGTTCATAAGAGAGGCTGAATCGATTGTAACTTTATTACCCATCTCCCAGTTAGGATGCTTAAGAGCTTCGTGTGGTTTTATATTTTGAAGCATCTCAGATGAGTAATTAAGAAAAGGTCCTCCTGAAGCTGTAAGGGTTATTTTTTCTATCGGATTACCTGTTTCACCGGTGAGGCATTGAAATATTGCTGAGTGCTCCGAATCAACGGGAATAATCCGGCTTCCGGATTGTTTGATTAATTTTCTTATTATCTCCCCTGCCACAACAAGTGTCTCCTTATTGGCAAGGGCAATTTTTTTCCCGGCCTTAATGGCCGCAACTGTCGGCTTTAATCCCGAATAACCAACCATTGCTGCTATTACCAGATCTATGTTTGATCCGGTTACAACCTGTTCGATTGCTTCCTCACCTGCATACACTTTTACAGTAGTATCCTTCAGGATTTCCTTAAGTTGATGATAATGAGCCTTATTTCCAATAACCACTGAATCCGGGAGAAACTTTCTTGCCTGTTGTGCCAGTAGTTTAGCATTATTCCCGGCAGCAAGTACTTCAACTTCAAACTCACCGGGGAATCTTGATATGACATCCAATGACTGAGTGCCAATCGATCCAGTTGATCCCAACAATGCTATTCTTTTTGGCATACAGGATCTTCTGATTTTTAGAAAATAATATGTTTTTCCGGGTCAAGTGGACTTCCTTTGTACCAGATTTCAAAATGGAGATGTGGCCCTGATGTATACATTTCACCGGAATCACCAACAATTGCAATTGCTTCCCCGGTTCGTACAAGATCACCTGTCTCTTTAAGGAGACTTGCATTATGCTTATAGACAGAAACAATATTATTTACATGTTGAACCTCGATAACAAATCCTGTTTCCATTGTCCATCCGGTAAATATTACAGTTCCGTCAAGGGCTGCAGCCACGGGTGATTTTGGTTTCGTTACAATATCGGTGCCAAAATGTTTTGTACGGGCATCAAATTTCCCTGACACTATTCCTTTAACAGGAGGGAAAAAATGAAGGCTGGAAAGGTTGGTTACCGATTCCGGAGAAACAGAACCAAGGGTAAGGTTATAACGTTCATCTTTTTCAACCTGGGCTCTTAATGCAGAATCTTCAGGAGAGTTTTTGAAACTTATTGATTTGTAGTCTCTTGTCGTATCCCTGCCTGAGTAAATATCACCAGGTTGATTTCCCGAAATAATCGCACTAAGATTGGCAAAATATTTATCTCTGAGGGCAAGTTCCCTATCGAGCGAATCAAGACGAATTGCACTCATAAGAATATTTCGCCTCATCGTTACATCGGGATAGCCAGGAATAAACTCTCTCAGGTTTGTAAAAGCGATAAGTAAAGTTGTGGACCCTATTATAAAAAAAACAAGAAAGGTGATTAGCAGAAATGCATTATACTGGGTAAGCCTGATTCTCCAAAGCTCTTCAAATGTCGTGTCGTTGGAAACAGAAAACCTGTATTTATCACGCCAATTGCGTTTTTTCTTTTCGTTCTTAGCCATACTTAATTATATGATCGGCCTGCAAAGATAATAATCCTGTATCATCCAACCGGCAAACGGAAGTAAAAAGAGTAATATTACCTTCTTTCTAAATAACTTTTACAGCTTTGTCTTCACTTTGCCAGAGTCCGTGTTTGGTACAGACAGACATTGCTGAAAGGTTCATTGAAACCCCAGGAGCCACTATATAGAAACCGACTTCAACATGTGATGGGTTATTGCCATAAACTCCTGCTGTATAGCGTGCTTCAGCAAGCAAAGTCTCTCTGTTCCACAATTGTATCACACTAATGAAATGGTCATTTTCATCGGGGTGAGGATATTCTTCACCAAGTTTCACCCTTACTTCAAATTTTTCGCCTCGTTTTACCTGGTCAGGACAAAAAACATGTGGCATATGTCTGTCGAGATAGTCGCGTTTTACCTCTTTATCCTCTTTTTCGATATCGATAGCTTTAAATACTCTTGGCATAGCAATTTATTTTAAGTTAAAAAGATACCTGATAATTGGGGTATTGAATCCTTGATAAATTTCAGACAAACTTAACAATTTAAATTTTAAAAAAATCAATAATTTTTTTGATTATTGCTCTTTAAATGTTAAATTTGCACCTCAATAAACTGCGGGGTGGAGCAGTGGTAGCTCGTTGGGCTCATAACCCAAAGGTCGGAGGTTCGAATCCTCCCTCCGCTACAAAGAAAAAGCCTTTCTGCGAAAGCAGAAGGGCTTTATTATTTTCAGACCGTCAAAAGCTTGCTTTTGTAAGAGATGAAAATAATAAAGATCGTCGCCATGCGTCAGCATGGCAAGGCTTTTTCTTTGTTAAGCACCCTCAAGAGGAAAAAGCCGAACGAACTGTGTCCACCGTAGCTTTAGCGAAGGTGGAGTGAGGCTTAATCCTTCTTTTTACCCCCCCCACCCCCCAAGCCTTGCTCTGCCGTAGCGGCTACGCGAAGGCGAGGGGGGCTTAAATCCAACTTACGAACCCCCGCCCCCTCTCTGCTATTATCGACCTCACCCTAAATCCCTCTCCCAGGGGAGAGGGACTTAACCTTCTGATATTCTCTTTATTGCTGATTATTATTCAGTAGCATGGCAAGGCTTTTTCTTTGTTAAGC